>JABGUO010000339.1 GCA_018646565.1 Opitutia bacterium
TCGAGCTCAAGGCACTTTCCCAGGGTTTTGCCAATTCACCGGAGGAGATTGATGCCTACCAAATGGAAATCACCGAACTGCAGGAAAGGATCGAACTAATCAAATCGAACGGTCTATTTTTCGTGGATCAAAATGGTACCCTGAGAACCAACCAAATGCTTAAATATGAAGCCTTCTCCGAGCACCCCTACTTCACGATTCTGGTTCAGGCCACAGATAAACATAATCTCACTCTCACAAAACAATTTATGGTTGATCTCTTGGAAGTAGAATTGGAGCCAGAAAATACACTTCCTGCTATTGTTCGGACAATCAATCCAACGGATAATAGTGAAACTCGTTATCTTCTACAGGGAGAAATTCTTGCGGATGGAGGTTCCGTTATTTTCGAGACTGGCTTTTGGGTAAGTAAAAGTATTCGCTTTAGTGACCCAATCCGTTTAACTGCCTTGATTGATTCCCAAACCGGCCTATTCCATGCCGAATTCGTTGAATTTGAACCAGGTACAAGATATTACTACAGAAGCTTCGCAGTAAATAATTATGGCGAATCCAAAGGTTCGATTAAGAAATTCAAGACACCCGAAATGGTTGACCCTTTTGCTTGGTGGAAAGATACCGAAGAGGTTGGAGGCGGGTGGAGAGAGTCAGGTTGGTTTGGTACCTTTTTAATCTACCCATCGCTCGACTGGATTTTTCACTCCCAACTAGGATGGGTATATACTGTAAGTGACGGTTCTGGGGGTATTTGGCTATGGCATTCTCAACATGGGTGGTTATGGACACAAGAAGGAGTGTGGCCATATTTGTACTCAAACAATTCATCCAACTGGATTTATTTCATGAAAAATATCAACGGTCAGGCTATTTTTTATGATTACGGAACAAAAAGGTATCTTCTAGACATCGGGGCAGTTCCGAATATTTAAAATAGCTCCCCCCCTTTCAAAACGATAATTCGTGGTATCGTTTTCCTTCGATTATCGATTACTTCGTTCGAACTTATATTTTGAAAATTCTGTCTAACTTAAAACCCAAAGATTAGACTCCTCCATTTTTTATTTTCTCTACAATGATTGTAGAGAGTAACGAGACGATCTATCGATCAAACGTATGGGCTAGAGCTGTATGTTTGAAATGATAAGAGTTGGATTTCGCAGGTGACTAGGAATAAAAGACCGTTTCATAATCTCCGCGATTAATGATTGAATGAGTCTTTGTAATTTATTCTAAGCCTGCCCAATTATTTACTCTTCTATTTTACTTCTACAAAATAAAAAAATGGCAAATTCTACTCTCTAAGTATTAAAATGAAATTGATATGAAAAACTGTCCTCAAGATAAGGTAATCTATTATTTTCATTAGTATTGCCCATCGGAAAGCAAAGAATTAATAAACAATGTCCCCTTCTACATTATTTCTCTGGATCCTGTCTTCAGTAATTTACCTGACTCTCCCCGCACGAGGTATCGGGAAAACGGTAGCACCTGAAATCTTGGTCAAGCCTAACATTTGGGGTGGAGCGTCCACTCGGGACATCGAACAAGTACTTAATTCGACGGCCAGACAAATTTGGCCATATGTGCCTCAAGGCAGTAGGGTCACCATTCAAGTTGAACGCTCAAGAACAGGCCCAATCGTGCTCTTCCGGAGAGGAGAAAGAGGCGAGTACCTTGTGCGCTTGGATACAGAAAAAACGTTTTGGTCACAATATGCCTTCCAATTTGCCCATGAATTGGGTCACATTATTTGCGGATATAAGAAAGGAGATCGTTCCAACTTATGGTTTGAGGAAACGATCTGTGAAACTGCATCCTTATTCGTATTAAGAAAAATGACCGATGAATGGAAGAGTAACCCGCCCTACCCCAATTGGAAAGCTTATGGTCCTGAATTTGCCCAGTATGCTCAAAAGCGCATGAACAAACACCCATGGTCCAAAGAACTTCCTGTTACCGAATGGTATAAGAAGCAAAATCCTAGTCTAATGTCTGAACCAACCAACCGATCTCGTAATGTGCAACTTGCCATAAAGTTCCTCGCTTTTTTCGAA
>JABGUO010000340.1 GCA_018646565.1 Opitutia bacterium
CGAGCAAATGTTCTGGCTCTATGTAAGCAAGATGAGCCGTTTTGAAAGGGCTGGTCTCAAACATATCTGGAGCATTCATGGCTCCGAGAATCATGAGATGATGCACTACAGTAATGCTTTGCTCGCCTTGCAGGCACTTAAAAATAGCCCGAAGTACAAAGGTCGTAAATTACCCGACGGACGGGACATTCAAACTCACTTCAGGGCATGGAATACTTACTACAAGGAATACTGCGTATCCCGTGCCAAGCATGGTCTTTTGGTCGAAGCATTTTCTGCCTATGGCCCGAGCTATACCCTGCCTGAAATTATGAACATGCGGGATCTTTCTGAAGATGGAGTTCTTAGGGAACGGATGGACAAATTACTTCATCTGATCTGGGCGGACTGGGCAGTGGGTCAGTTGAATGGAGTTCGTGGGGGCGGCCGAACCCGGATATATAAGGAAGATCCAGAAAATATAAGACAGCTAACCCAATGGGGATCAGGAGACCGTTGGCGTAATATGAGTAAGATACTTCTGAATGAAAGCGAGTGGTGGTCATCCTGGCGGTTGCCCAACCATCCGATACAGGGAATGGCATTTGTTATGGCTACTACTGAATACCGCTTGCCCGATGTCATTATGGATATCGCTCAGGATGTGGAGGGGAGGGGAGAGTATACCTATGTCGCCCGCCGGATTGCCAAGCAGAAGCAAATATTGGCCAAGGATATTCCAGTAAAGCATGCACCATGGTATGCCTTGGATCCGGAGGATCCCCGTATGATCGGCTACGATTACTGCACGCCGGATTATGTCATGGGCTCTTTACTTATCGATCCCACGCTGCCACGGGTTTCATCTCACTTGTACCAGGAGGGACAGGATTTACTGGAAGGCTATCCAGCTCTAACATCACAGAACAGATACCATGGGATCGTCTTTGCCTCAGATGTGAATGCCCGGGTGGTTCCTCAATGCGAAGGACTGGGTAACGGCAAGACCTATGGCGAGCAGCAGGCGGTGCAGTACAAGAATGTTTTGCTGGTCCAGCGACATGCTAAGGCTAAGACCACGGGTGATATGCGAGTGATCTGGGGTGGTAAAGGTATGAAGAGCCGACTGGTTGAACGCAGTGGTTGGATGATCCTCAAGGAGGGGGGTGCATGGTTGGGTGTGAAAGGATTTTCCCGTACGAAAGTAAATGGATCCTGTGGGTACACCTGGGATAATGATGTCATTCTTCGAATGAACGATGGCAAGGCACCGGTTGCATTGGTCGCTGGTCAGGTAAGTGATTTCTTGGATATCGATGGATTTACCACATACCTACAGGGCTTTGCGGGCAAACTGGAAAACGGAAGGTTTATCCTTACTGAGCAATCGAAGGATTTTGTATCCCTCCACCTCGAATCTGGAGCATTGCCCGAAATTGATGGAAAACCAATCAATCTAAACCCGGATATGCTTTTTGACAGTCCCTTTATGTCTTCGGAGCATGGCAGTGGGGTTGTAATCATCGAGAAAGGGCATCGTAAGCTAATAATCGACCTGGGTTCTTAATTTGTCCAAAACACCTTAAATCTTCCCTCCTATTAACATTGTTAAAAAAATGAAATACTTCGCTCTCTACTCCCTTATATTCATGTTCGTTTCATGTTTCGGAAATAAAAATGAATCTGGAGTATTGAAGATTAATGCCCCGAAAGGATCGACCTTGAAGGACGAAGTAATGAAGAACGGGGTTCACTTTTACTCCATTAAGTGGAAGAGGGGAAATGAGATGACTTCGGTCTTCATGATTTCCAAATGGCCCGTCGACATGTCCACCTCAGAAATGGCTCCCTCCGTCCAAAAAATAGCCGAAGACACCTTCGCCGCCACCAAAGCAAAAGGCAAAAGTAAAATCGAAGTCGATGCTAAAATTCAATACTCGGAAATTTTAGAAAAATTTATGTCAGGAAATGTAGCCTACTTTGAACACACCAGTGAAAGAGGATATCAGAGAATTCAATCCGTTCATATGGTATCAGATGGAGATGTTATCTGGAACGGCCAATTTTCCGGGTCGGAAGAATTATTCGAGGAAGCAATGAATATTTTTAAGACCATGCAACCTCAGAACGAATAACCAAACCGTATCATAAGAGGGGATCGGTCGAAGTATTTTGCTATACCTAGATAGAAATTCAATTTGCTTGAGTGAGGAATCGCTCGACATAAGGAATTCGACCAATCTATAATCGGTGGCGATGACAGTAACCTCCCGAACAATTTCATTTCTACTTTTAGCATTATTTACCTGTAAGGCTTCATTTGCTGGTGAATCTGGCCTCAAGTCGGTACTGAAATCGGACTCAAGCGAACCACAACAACTGGGCAATTCCAGGAAGATCGTTTTTGCCTGGTCTAAGGATGATCACCCTCGAAACACCCATGGATACCAATTCTTTGCCAAAACCTATGGTGTAATGCTCTCGAAAATTGAAGGGATTAAGGTAAGTGATGTCGAAGGCTTTCCTTCCCCCGCGGATTGGGAGGGAGCTGATCTGGTTATCTTTTATCTTACCATAAGAGAATTGGATGATGCCCAGTACGCTCAGTTAGATACTCATCTTGCCAAGGGA
>JABGUO010000341.1 GCA_018646565.1 Opitutia bacterium
ACAGTGGGGCTTACAGTAACGCAGGCAGTTCCCACTTTAAGTTTTCCAATTTGAGCACTGGAAAATATTGCACTCCAAAGAAAAAAAGCCAAAAGAATGGGTGGGATTTTCATAAATTATTTATTAATCTAATGGAAAGGAAAGGACACAATACTTAAATATAAAATTAGGGAACTTTTTAAAGAGGGATTCCAATCTAAAGTAGTGTTTTGATAATCCAAGTTTTACACCGATCTATTTTACGAAATTTACGTGGATTGCAATTCAGAGCTTGTCAACAATGAGGTCATTGTTTTGCCTATCGAAACAAATTTATTATTTAAAAAATCAATACTACATGAAAAAATTCATTACTCTTATTCTGTTACTAAGTTCTTTCTCTCTTTTTGGAAAACATCATGGTGAAAAAAAGCCATTGTCCGCTTTTATGATAACGGGCGGATGTTGTCATGATTATCCTAAGCAGAAGAATATAATCAGCGAAGGGATCAGTGAGCGTGTGGCAACCAAGTGGGATATTTTTTTCGAGATGGATGAGCAAAAAAGTAAAGCACGACTGAGCAAAAAAGGGTGGGCAGACAAATATGACTATATCGTGTATAACCATTGCTTTGCCCATGAGAAGGACGCTTCTTTTGTTAAATCTATTACAGATATCCACAAGGCGGGTAAACCTGCCATCGCTCTTCACTGTGCAATGCATTCCTACCACTGGAGTATTGCAGCTAAAGAGGGTGAAAAGAAATCTTGGCCGTTAATGCTAGGTGCCAGCTCCAAGGGACATGGTCCAAAGGCTGCAATTACAGTGAATAAAGTAAAAGAACATGCTAACCATCCAATTATGAAGGATATGCCTGAGGGTTGGCTAACCCCTGAAGGGGAGCTTTATAATGTTCAGGAAGTTTACGAAGGCACCACAGTGTTGGCTTATGGCGATAACGGAAAGAACAAAAAACCAAATGAACCGCAGGCTTGTATATGGTTAAATACCCATGGGAAGGGCCGTATTTTTTCAACTACATTAGGTCACCACAATTCTACCATGTCGTCACAGGAATACCTCGACATGCTTGGAAATGCGGTTAAATGGATCACCGCGAAAAAATAACTTAAGTTAAGACTAGTCTCGAAAACGGCCCTTCGACTTCTTTTTGAAGTCGCCGCCTCCTCCTTTGCCAAACTTCTTTCGTTTGTCAAATCGCCCTGCTCCTCCATTGTCCGTTCTTGGCCTTCCTTTATCTTTGGAGATATTCAATTGGTGTCCCTGTACCCAAACCGTTTTTAATGCGGTCATAATTTCGTTGGGCATGTCCGAAGGCAGGTCCATAAAAGTATGATCCTTGAACATTCTAATTTTCCCCATACTTCTTGGGTCGAGGCCCACTTCATTGGCAATCGCTCCGACAATGTCACCTTTTTGGATTCCGTGAAATTCCCCGACTTCAAAGCGATAGCTTTGCAGGTTGGAATCACTTCGGGCACCACCGCGGTCTTCACGTTCGTTGCGTCTGCCACGATCTTCCCGACCTCCCCGGTTATCGCGTCCACCGCGACTATCCCGATCTCTCCCGGACCGACTGTCCCGGGAGTTTTTCTTGGCGGGTTGGGGCATATCCACATAATAGAGTCCTTGCTTACCTGCCTCTAAGTGGGCTAGGGCAGCGGCCACATCGATTGAATCTTTACCGGATTCTTCGAGGTAACGTTGGATAGCAGTACGATAATCACCTAAATCGGCTTTGAGGTTTTCTTCGATCTTACCAAAAAATTCTTCCAGTTTCCGTTCATTCATTTCCTCCTTTGTGGGGAAAGAATATTCCTGACAGGGAACTTTGAGGGTACGCTCAATCGCATTGAGCATCCTTGTTTCTTTGTTGGTAACAAAAATAATGGCATCCCCTTCACGACCCGCTCTTCCAGTCCGTCCAATACGGTGTGTATAGGATTCGAGGTCAAAGGGAGCGTCATAGTTGAGCACATGAGAGATACGATCTACATCCAGCCCACGAGCGGCCACATCGGTGGCAACGAGTACATTAATTTTTCCACGCTTTAAACGGTCGACCGTTTTTTCGCGCAAATTCTGTGGCATGTCTCCATTAAGAGGTTCGGCTAGATATCCTTTACCCTGAAGCATTTCGGCAATTTCCATAGTCGCGTTTTTGGTACGCGAGAAAATAAGCATGGCTTCAAATCTTTCAATTTCAAGCAGGCGGAGAAGCATATTTCTTTTTTCGTGCTGCCTGACCTTAATAAATTGCTGGCGAATATTGGGAGAGTTTTCCGCCTTTACCTTGATGGTAACCTCAACCGGATTGTTTAAATGCTTTTCTGCCAATTTTCGTATTGGCTTGGGCATAGTAGCGGAAAATAGAGCGGTTTGCCGATCGTCCGGTGTATGTTCGAGGATCCAGTCAATATCATCAATGAAGCCCATACTTAACATTTCGTCGGCTTCATCGAGGACTAAAGCCTGAAGTTTGTCTAACTTGAGGTATCCTTTTTCAATATGATCCATTACTCGACCGGGTGTACCGACCACAACTTGAGTACCGCGTTTAAATTCGCGGATTTGCTCTCCATAACCAGTACCTCCGTAAACCGCAACCACCCTTAATTTAGGAAGGTTTTCAGCAAAGCCTTCGATTGCTTCCGCCACTTGCAGGGCAAGCTCCCGGGTGGGGGCGAGGACAAGAATCTGAGCACCTTTAACTGATTCATCCATTCGGGAAAGCAGGGGAAGTGCAAACGCCGCGGTCTTTCCGGTTCCGGTCTGGGCCACACCGATAAAATCTGATCCTCCGAGGAGCGGAGGAATCGCACGCTCCTGGATAGGGGAGGGGTGTTCATAGCCCGCTTTTTGAACAGCCTTTAAAATAGGCTGTGAAAGTTCAAGTTCGTCAAAGCGCATACGGTTATCCGCAGGCTCATCATTGTTTTCTTCATCACTCATAGGGAATTCTTTCGTTCGTTGTTTGTTTGTTTAGCCAGCATTCGAACGATTGTTCACTTATTCTATTCCCGTGTATTCCACCTGTGAAACCTTGTCCTCACACTTGACTTGTTAACATTATTCACATTTTGATAAAAAAGACGAGCAGTAAATATTGATTGGCTGGAGTCCTTTCAAAGCAAGGATTAGTATGACAGTACTAAACTTAGTCTTTACAGATCCTTTACATTCAGCCAATTCATTAGATGTAACTTGCCCTTATGAAACTTTCCGTGCCCAAAGAATCCCTTCCGACTGAAAAACGGGTAGCAATTAGTCCGGGAAATGTAGCTGCATTGATGAAGCTTGGTTATCAGGTTGCAGTTCAATCAGGTGCAGGAGAACAGGCCAATTTTACTGATGAACTCTATGAGGAAGCGGGGGCTATTCTTATTGATGACTCTTCCCCATTGTGGGGTGAAGCAGACTTGCTTCTCAAGATTAATCCTCCCACCGATGAAGAAGTTACCTTGTTTAAAGAAGGAGCAACTTTGATCAGTTTTGCCTATCCTGCCCGTAATGAGAAATTACTCCAATCGCTGGGGGAACGAAAGGTAAATTGGTTAGCGATGGATTGCGTGCCCCGGATTTCGAGGGCACAATCGATGGACGCACTCAGTTCGATGGCTAATGTGGCCGGATATCGTGCGGTGGTCGAGGCTTCCCATGCGTTTGGTCGTTTTTTCACTGGTCAGATTACAGCGGCGGGTAAGGTTCCACCGGCCAAGGTTTTGGTAATTGGAGCGGGGGTAGCGGGATTGGCTGCAATTGGAGCCGCTCGTAATATGGGTGCAATCGTTCGGGCCTTTGATACCCGTCCCGCGGTGAAGGAAGAAGTGAAGAGTCTGGGTGGTGAATTCCTGATGCTTGATTTTGAGGAAGAAGGTGCCGGTTCGGGTGGCTATGCCAAGGTGATGAGTAAAGAATTTATCGACGCGGAAATGAAGCTGTTTGCCGAGCAGGCCGAAGAGGTGGATATTATTATCACCACTGCGATGATTCCCGGAAAAAAATCTCCGGTATTGATCACCGGGGACATGGTCAAGAGTATGAAGCACGGTTCAGTCATTGTGGACCTGGCCGCGGAGGGGGGAGGAAACTGCGAACTGACGGAGCTCGGAAAATTGAAGATTGTCCATGGAGTGACTATTTTAGGTTACTCCGATCTGCCTTCGCGTTTGGCATCACAATCCAGTCGTCTATATGGCAATAACCTCGTGAAACTAGTGAATGTACTGGGAAATACAGAGAGTTTTACTATTAACCAGGAAGACGAAATTATCCGTGGTGCCCTGGTTCTGGATCAAGGTGAAATATCTTGGCCTCCACCCAAAGTGGAGGTCAGTGTGCAGGTTCAAAAACCAAAAGGACCATCGGTCGTGAAGCCAATCGTAGAAAAAAAATCGATCTTTTCTCCCGGAGTAATGCTGGGCGGACTATGCGTGCTTCTGCTGGCTTTGGGCTGGAAAGGTGAAAGTGAATTTCTTGATCAGCTAACCGTATTCGTGCTGTCCTGTTTCGTAGGATACATGGTGGTTTGGAATGTGAGCCCCTCTTTACACACTCCTTTAATGAGTGTAACCAATGCCATTAGTGGGATTATTGTGATTGGAGGAATGCTTTTTGTTTCCGGATCCAATCCCTGGATTGCAGGTGTAGCCATTTTTTTGGCCACTATCAATATCGCTGGTGGTTTTTTAGTTACCCATCGAATGCTTAAAATGTTTCGTAAGGAATGACTGAGGGACTCATAACTATGGCCTACTTGGTCTCAGGAGTGTTTTTCGTTCTGAGCTTGGGTGGATTGTCCAAGCAGGAAACGGCCCGAAAGGGAAATAAGTATGGAATTTTGGGAATGGCTTTGGCGATTGCAGCTACCTTTTTAAGTGGAGAAGTAGAAAATTTTAAGCTTTTGATTCCATTGATGCTCGGAGGAGCCTTCATTGGAGGGGTTCTTGCCAAGAGGGTGGAGATGACCTCGATGCCGGAATTGGTTGCGATTCTGCACAGTTTTGTCGGGGCAGCCGCTGTTCTCGTCGGCCTCGCCAGTTTTTTGGATCCCAGTCATGCCGAGCTTTCTGAGACAGATCAACTAATTCATGATATTGAGATTTTACTCGGTGTCTTCATCGGTGGAGTGACTTTTACCGGATCGGTCATTGCCTTCGGGAAATTACGGGGGTCGTTAAGTGGCAAGCCGCTACTTTTACCCGGTCGTCACATGATTAATCTCGGTATGCTCGGAGCCTCCATCTGGCTGGGTGCCCAGTTTGTTGAACAGGGGCACGACCAGGCATTGGTCAGTCTATTAATTGTGATGGGAATCTCATTCGTCCTTGGTGTCCATCTAATCGTGGCAATTGGTGGGGCGGATATGCCTGTGGTCGTTTCCATGTTAAACAGTTATTCTGGATGGGCCGCTGCTGCCGCTGGCTTTATGTTGAAAAATGATTTGCTTATTATAACAGGGGCATTGGTGGGAAGCAGTGGTGCTATACTGAGTTATATAATGTGCAAAGCGATGAACCGTAGCCTGGCAAATGTGATTTTTGGAGGATTTGGAACAGGTGGGGGTAGTTCGTCCACAAACTCTGAGATTGAGGGTACAATTACCGAAACCAATGCGGACGAGGTGGCGGAGGAATTGAAAGAAGCGAAGGAAGTCATGATCGTGCCAGGGTATGGAATGGCGGTGGCTCAGGCTCAGCATGTGGTCAAGGATATTACCGAGACACTAAGAGGGCAGGATGTGAATGTTCGTTTTGCGATTCACCCGGTGGCTGGTCGATTGCCCGGGCACATGAATGTTTTGCTTGCTGAAGCCAATGTACCCTACGATATCGTATTTGAAATGGACGAGATCAATGATGACCTGCCCGAGGTGGATGTTTTATTAGTAGTCGGTGCAAATGACATTGTTAATCCTTCGGCCCTCGAGGATTCATCTAGTCCGATTGCCGGGATGCCTGTGATCGAAGCATGGAATGCCAAATCCGTGGTTGCGTTGAAAAGAAGTATGGCCGCGGGTTATTCCGGGGTCGAGAATCCCCTTTATTTTAAGGATAACACCAATATGTTATTCGGCGATGCCAAGGATACTTTATCCGCGGTTTTCTCCAAGCTTGGTTAAGCAGAGTTTTTTAATTAGTCTGGTATTCTCTTGCCACGGATGCCTAAACCCAAAAAATTAGCGAATGCATGCTTTTGTATCTTGCTTCGCCATTTGCCTTTTCGCTTCTGCATTTCTTTGCGGTCAGTCAGTTTATCGACCGAAGTTGATCAACAGTAAAATCGGAGATCATCATGATTTTCCGTTGGGAGTACTGGAGGCAACCGGTCGATTGAAGGATGGGGATAAAGAAATCCTTATCACGGATGTGGGTAAGCGTGGGACTGCGGAGGGTGCGGGGCTTTTAGTTGGTGACCGATTGGTACGGATCGCGGGAAAGTTTCCCAAGCCATTTTCAAAAAAAACTGACACTGGACTGGAAGGACCACAGGCCCTTTTGGGGGCAAGTTTGAATCTCAATTCTTCCTTACCCAACCCACTTTTATCTCTTCTGGTTCGAAGAGGCTCTGAGTTAATTACCTTACCAGTTAAACTACCTTCCAGTCAGTCTTTCTCGCTGGCAGCACCAAGCACCTGTCCCAAAAGAAAAAAGTTTCTAGTAGATATTTCAAATCACCTGGCTAAGATTCAGCAAAAATCCGGCCGTTGGCAACCGGGGGTGGGCGGAGATGCGGATGTTTATACCACTGCATTTTGCGGGTTGGTGCTCTTGGCAAATAATGACGCCTCTCATCTGTCCTCGGTCAAAAAAGGGATCGAGTTTGTAAAGAAGGCCAGCATTGATTTGATTGATTTAAATGATCCTAAGAAAGGACCCAAAAATTGGCAGACTGCTGCCAACGGAATCTTTCTTGCGGAATATCAATTAGCCACTGGTGATAAAACTTATTTTAGCGAGCTCAAGAAATGCTGTGATTTACTTGCCCAGAGAGTGACCGAGAAGGGAATAATGGGTCACCATTACTCGATTCCTTACAGCGGCGGTGGCTTGATCATCATCAATGTTCAGGCACATTTGGCCTGGGCTCTGGCTGAAAAGTGTGGATATCCAATCAATGAAAAATCTTGGCGTGATTCTTTTTCCGAGGTGAAGAAGTCCGTTGACCCTAAGACCGGTGCCTTGGGCTATTCCTCACGAGCTCGGTGGAGTCCGGATATTGCGGCTAGAACCGGTGCAATGGTCACCGCACTCATTGTCGCAGGCAGGGAAGTGGAATTTGCTCAATCTTTAGCGGGTGCGCTGGTCCGCTTAAATGGAAGAATGCGCCATGCACATGCGATGTCTTCGATCGGTTTAATTTATGGATTTTCCGGTATTAAAATGGGGGCTTCAACAGAGCACAGCCATGTAATGAATACCTGGTTGCCGTATCTTGAACTGAGTCGCCTGCCCCGGGGGGGAGCCGCTTTTTTTGGAGGGAAGAGAAATATTGGCGGTGACCAGTACCTAGGGTATTCCTCAATCGGGAATGCTATGGTTGGAATGATTTTAGCAAGTGCGGAAGACCGCCTTTTTATGCACGGAGGATCGAGCAAGGAATGGTTTGGAATCGCAAGGTAAATTCGATTCAGCTTAGGCATTAAATTAGTTTATAATATCAAGAACTCTTCTCTTTTATTTCTTTTATCTTCTTTCGTTGGTTGGGGTGGAGCTGAGAAGCCAAATTTCATTATTATTTTGATTGTTTACCGGGGAGTTGATTAGGGAATTATCCGTTTTTTACTTGCTGGTTAACCGTTAGCTTTGTTTAAGGATTTCTTGAAAATTTGTCATTCCATTCCCGTTTTGATTCTACTCGTCTTTCGTTTTTTGTGTCATGCCCATGAATCGGAGGCCAGTAAACCCTTTGAGATAATTCACGCTCATCAATCCTTTGAAGCCCATGCTCACACCGGTTGGGAGAGCCTTTACTTCTCTGAAGGACGGGACGCGTTAAATGGTAAATCTCTTTGGGCAGGCTCACTGGAGGTCGGGTATGATCATTTCTCGGGTGGAGTCTGGTATGGGAGATCTTCTGACCACCAGTATGACGAGGTGCAATATAACCTGGCTTTTACTCAGGAAATGGATGGCTTTCAATTCTACACAGGATATACCCATTTAGTTTTTACCAAGGATAATGGATCAGATGATGAGTGGTCTGCAGGTATCAGTTATGGGGAGTTACCTTTTGCTTTTGAAACTTCATTGGATGCCTATTACTCAATGGATGCAGAGGGAACCTTTTTTGAATGGTCAAACACGAAGGTTTTTAATCCAAGTAAGGAGTTCGAATGTTCGTTGTCTGGCATTTTTGGCTGGAACGAGGAATATGTATCGGACGGGCATAATGGAATCAATTTCTTTTCGGTAAACTTGGGAGCTGCAAAGTTAATGAACGAAAACTTCTCCCTGGTTGCTCATATCAACCAAAGTTGGGCCATTGATCGTGATCTTAACTTAGCAGGGGATCAGGGGCTAAAAGATTTCTTTCATTTCGGATTAGGAGTTGAATTCGAATTGTAATGATCTAAACAATAATTAACCGATCTAGAATTAACTGATTGGGTGAAATTAGAATCGTTGCAACTGATGGCACTTTTAGATAAAGCTCGTACACTTACATTTCTAAATATTATACTCTAACATTATGCCCTATTCCATCGAAGTCCACTTTGACGATATTACAAATGCCACTATTCAAGATATGTGGAAAAAAATATCAGAAAATAAGATTCCCTGCCGTGCATTTGAAAAAAAATTCACTCCTCATTTAACTTTGGTTTATGGAGAAATTAGCGGCCCAAAAAAAGTTGATTGGGGATTTTTGGAAGGTCAAAAAAGATTTGAGATCAATTTTGAAAACCTGGCTTTTTTTGAAGAACGGGGCGTACTCTTTCTTTCCCCAGAAAAATCAAAACCACTAACTAAGCTTCACAGTTTACATGATGAAAATGCCGGTTTTTCTTCAATGAATAAGTTTTACCGAACTGCTCAGTGGGATCCCCATTGCTCGCTCGCCAGTCGACTGTCCCCCAAACAAGTTCAGCGTGGTGCTTCACTTTTTAATGATTTTAAGTTACCCTTCAAGTCCACCTGCGTATCTTCTAATTTAGTCAAGTATCCGGATCCGGTAATTCTATCCACCTTCGAGTACAAGGCAGAGTAAGCTCTGTAAGGGTGATATGATGATGCAAGAGGGTTTTGTTTCCTCTTTTGTATTGTCTTTATGAAAAGATAATTAGGGATTTTGTAAGAAAATGTGTGCAAACCGACATATATTACCATTAGACTTATTAATTACGATAATTCTGCTATGACTACTCGGCCCAATATCATCTTTATTATTACGGATCAGCAACGCTTTGATACGATTGCCGCCCTGGGTAATGATCACATGGACACTCCGCATATGGACCGACTTGTGAATGAGGGGGTATCTTTTGATAATTGCTTTATTACTGCCGCCTCCTGTGCCCCCGCTCGAGCCAGTCTATTTACTGGATATTATCCGCACACTACTGGTATCTTTAAAAATGCGGACTCCTGGAAGCGTTCGTGGATTGAGAAATTGTCGGATACCGGTTACCGATGCGTCAATGTGGGTAAGATGCACAGTTATCCCTATCACACGCCTTTGGGTTTTCATGAGCGTTATGTGGTGGAGAACAAGGACCGGTACCTCGAGGAGCGCTATTTTTTTGATGAGTGGGATAAAGCTTTAAAAGCACGCGGATTGGTAAAGCAACAGCGTGAATCATATCGAAAAAGAGCAGATTACAAAGATGCATTGGGGGCATTCGACTGGGAGCTGCCCGAGGATATGCACCCCGATATGTTTGTCGGGGATACAGCCACTTGGTGGTTGAATAGCTACCCCAAAACAGAACCTCTTTTTTTACAGATCGGATTTCCTGGACCGCATCCGCCTTATGATCCGACCAAGCGGTTCAGCGAGCCTTATCTGAAAAAAGACCTGCCTTTAATGGAAGTGACTCAGGAGGAGTTGGACGGCCTTCCGGAGCCTCTGAAGGGCCTGCGGCAACATAATAATGAAGTCGATCATGACTCGGTTGTGCTGGATCTTGAACCCAGTCGCGAACAGCGGCACCGTCAACGGGCCCATTATCTCGCCAATGTGAGTATGATTGATGAGAAGGTCGGGGAAATTTTAACG
This sequence comes from Opitutia bacterium, assembly GCA_018646565.1. Classification (GTDB taxonomy): domain Bacteria; phylum Verrucomicrobiota; class Verrucomicrobiia; order Opitutales; family Seribacteraceae; genus Seribacter. The sequence goes on from JABGUO010000341.1 coordinate 10,220, forward strand.
ACTCTTGAAAAGCGGGGCTATCTGGAAAATGGGATTGTCATATTCACTTCGGATCATGGGGACTGTCTGACTGATCACGGACACAGTCAGAAATGGACTATGTACGACCTGGTTACCCGTGTGCCCATGGTGGTGTGGGCACCTAATCTTTACAAGGGTGGGCGTTCGATTGAAGGTCTTTGCCAGCATATGGATATCGGCCCTGCTATACTAGAGATGGCCGGGATTGAGGTTCCGCAAAATTTCGAGGCACAGTCTATTTTACCAGCAATACAGGGTAAGGAATGGAAACCGCGGGACTATGTATATGCGGAGCAGATTAAGGACGGGATTTTAACCGAAACCGATTTCATGAGTATGATTCGGAATGAGGAATGGAAGCTAGTGCATTTTCTGCATATGAAGTGTGGTCAACTCTTCAATCTGAAAGAGGACCCAAATGAGGTCCGCAATTTGTGGGACGATCCAAGGGCGAAAGTAGAGAAGCAAAACCTCTTGGACCAGCTTCGGGAATGGCACATCGAAAGCCAGATTCACACTCATGACTGGGCAGCTGAATGGCGTTGAGGAATGAATCACTATTATACCATGAAAAATTCAATTATCCTCAGTCTATGTGCATTATTCATTACCAGTAGCTCAATTCTTGGGGCTCAAAATTATCGCACCACTGGATCGATTGAACGCTTGGATCCCTCTTTTAATCAACTTATTTCAAAGGATGCGAAAATTGAAATACTTGCCGAGGGTTATGTCTGGTCGGAAGGACCAGTATGGGTTTCAAAAGGTGATTTTCTTCTTTATTCCGATGTGCCTGCTAATAAAATTTATAAATGGAAGGAAGGAGAGGGGGCGAGTGTGTACCTCGATCCTTCTGGATACACTCCGAGTAAATCACGGGTGGGGGAATCGGGTTCCAATGGTCTTATTCTGGATGGAAAGGGCAATTTGATCATATGCCAGCACGGAGACCGGCGGATCGCCCGCATGACTGCGTCGACTAATTCTCCCCAACCGGTTTTTGAAACTTTAGCCGGAAAGTATAATGGGAAACGTTTCAACAGCCCCAACGATCTTGCGTACAATCAAAAAGGGGAACTCTATTTTACCGATCCACCCTATGGATTGGTGCAAAAAGAAAAGGATCCCAAGCGTGAAATTGATTTCCAGGGAGTTTATATTCTTCGTAAAAACGGGAAAGTCGCATTGGTTGGAAAAGATCTTGAACGACCCAATGGAATCACTCTGTCCCCGGATGAAAAAACTTTGTATGTGGCCAATTCCCACGGCCCCCGTCCGATTTGGATGTTCTATAAACTGAAAGAAAATGGAATGGCGAAAAAAGGTGAAATTTTCTTTGATTCTACTCAATACCGAAAAAAGCATCCCGACCGTCAGGGCGGCAATGATGGTATGAAGGTGGATGTGGAAGGTAATATTTGGGCAACCGGACCGGGCGGAGTACTGGTATTTTCCCCCGAGGGTAGACACTTGGGCACGGTTCTGACAGGCGAGCGCACCGCCAATTGTGCATTTGGAGATGATGGTTCGACCCTTTATATGACCGCAGATATGTACCTGATGAGAATTAAGACATCGACCAAGGGGAACGGATTCTAACATTTTACAATCTGCAAAGTAGTTTATGAAATCCATGATGCTCACCGCACCCAAGAGGCTCGAAATTCAGGACAGCCCGATACCGGAGCATGGCGAGAATGAGGTTTTGATCCGGGTGAAGGCATGCGGGATTTGTGGAAGCGATGTGCATGGCTTTGACGGAAGCAGTGGTCGGCGTATTCCCCCGCTCATTATGGGGCACGAAGCAGCCGGAATAATTGAGTCCTGCGGGTCCGGCGTTACTGGTTTTGCAATTGGGGATAGGGTCACCTTTGATTCCACAGTTTATTGTGGAGAATGTGACTACTGCAAAAAAGGGCAGGTTAATCTTTGTGACCACCGGATGGTACTCGGTGTGTCTTGTGGGGAGTACCGCAGGCACGGAGCATTTGCCGAGTTTGTAACCGCACCTGCCCATATTTTATATCAATTGCCAGCCGGATTTCCTTTCGAACATGCGGCGATGATTGAGGCCGTTTCGGTTGCGGTTCATGCGGTGGGACGGATTACGATTGCTCCGGTAGATACTTGTTTGGTTGTGGGCGCGGGCATGATTGGATTGCTTGTTGTCCAGGCCCTCCGAGCGGCGGGATGTCAGGGGGTAATTGCGGTGGATATTGATGAGGACCGTCTGGAGCTTGCCCGCAGATTGGGAGCGACTGATACCATTAATTCCAAGGATAAGGATGTGGAGGAAGAAGTTCTTGTCCAAACACAGGGACGGGGGGTTACCTCCTCTTTTGAAGTGGTCGGTGCGACTCCCACAGTTCAGACTGCGATCAATACAGTGAGAAAAGGTGGCTCAGTTGTTTTGGTTGGTAATCTCGCCCCCGAAGTTGATCTTCCCCTACAAGCGGTGGTCACTCGCGAACTTTCCCTTTTTGGGACCTGTGCCTCCGCGGGGGAATATCCCCAATGTATAGAATTGATGTCCAACGGTTCGATTCAGGTGGACCCGTTGATCAGTGCAACCGTATCCCTTGAGGAAGGACCCTCGTGGTTTGAACGACTGTATAAACGCGAACCCGGATTGATGAAAGTAATCCTGCAACCATGAGTCCGATCCTTTTATTGCTGATCGGCATGGTGATTGTGGTCGGCAGTATTTTAATTTTTAGGCTTCATGCGTTTCTCGCTTTGATCCTGGGTTCTTTGATTGTGGCTGCCTTCACCGAAAAGGAAGCGGTCTATCATCATTGCCTCAATTCAGAAGCGGTCCGGATCACCGATGTGGTCAGTGATCGTGTGGCATTAAAGGCTTCTAAAAACCAGAAAATTATTTCAGGGTCTATTTTCTTACTTCGCCCGAATGATTCCGATGGAAAACTAGAGGAAATTTCCGTGGGGGTACTCACTTTACTTCCTCCATCAAATCTGAGTGAGGAGGAAAAAACTTTCGAAAAAGAACTGGGAGTTCGTTACGGGGAGATTTCCTCCGAAGTTTTACCTAAAATTAAAGACCGGATAATTCATCATACCCAAATAAATGAGGCCCGTTCCATTTCATCCCGTAACATTGCTCAGCGGGTGGGCTCCGGATTTGGAAGTACCTGTCTGAAAATTGGAATTATGATTGCGATGGCAGCAATTGTGGGGCAGTGCCTGATGAGAAGTGGGGCCGCAGAACGAATCGTTTTGGGAATCCGTAATTTGCTTGGAGAGAAGAATGCCCCGGTTGCCTTTATCGCCAGTGGATTCACCCTTGGAATTCCGGTCTTTTTTGAAACCGTTTTCTATTTGATGATGCCTTTGGGGAAAGCCATGCATTTAAAAACGGGCCGTAATTACCTGCTGTACATACTGACAATCATTGCCGGTGGTACGATGGCACATTCATTAGTCCCCCCTACGCCCGGGCCTTTGTTTGTTGCCTACGAATTGGGAGTGGATATTGGTCTGGCAATTATATGCGGTACAGTTGTGGGCGTTTTTACCACTGCATCGGGCTATGTTTGGGCCCGATTTATCAGTACCCGGATTATTATCCCATTACGCGAATCGGCGGATTTCACCAAAGCTCAATTAAAAGCAATGATGGATCGTAAAGCTGAGGAATTACCGGGTTTACTAAGTTCGGTTCTGCCCATTCTAATTCCTCTTTTCTTACTTGCCGGAGGAACTGTTTTCAGTTTGCTGTTTGCTAACATGGAGGTTCAACCCGCCTGGATGCTCACGATCGACCCCCTCATTCGGGTTCTTGGAAACAAGGATATTGCCTTAACCGTGGCCGCAGTTTTTTCAATTGTTCTTTTGGCCAGACGACCGGGGAGTACAAAGGAAAGCGTGGCCCAATCGATTCAGGGAGCTATTGCAGATGCGGGGGTTATTGTGCTGATTACCTGTGCGGGTGGTGCATTCGGGCATGTTCTCCGTCAAACCGGGATTGCAGGTAGTATCGAAAATTCTCTCCCCGCGACGGAGTCCGGATTAATGATTGTCGGTTTTTTGATCTGCATGATCGTTCGGACTGCCCAAGGGTCTTCCACTGTGGCGATGATTACCGCGGTCGGTGTGATAGCACCCATTGCGGCTGCTTCCGCACTTACTTACCATCCTGTTTACATCGCGATTGCAATTGGATGCGGGTCCAAGCCGATTAGCTGGATGAATGATTCCGGATTCTGGGTAATTAGTAAAATGAGCGGAATGACAGAGTCGGAAATGTTGAAAACAAATACGGTGATGGGAATTATCATGGCGGTGACTGGATTAATAGTCTGCCTGATTGGTTCACGGATTTTCCCTATGGTCTAACACGCAAGTGACTACCGTTTACTTGTAGGAGTTTTGGTGGTAATTTTGAACTGAGTACGAATTATGATCTTTATTATTATGGGAGTTTGCGGTTCAGGGAAAAGCACATTAGGGCAAATGTTGGCGAAGGAGTTGGGAACTGAT
>JABGUO010000342.1 GCA_018646565.1 Opitutia bacterium
ATGAACTTGTTTTCCTTGATATTACTGCTTCCAGTGATGAACGAAATACTATGCGAGATGTGGTCGAAAAAACCGCAGCCACCTGCTTTATGCCCTTAACTGTGGGGGGAGGCATTCGAAATGTAACTAATATTCGAGACATGCTTCTTTCTGGCGCAGATAAAGTAAGTCTGAATACGGCAGCGATACTCAATCCCTCTCTTATTAACGAAGCTTCCAAAACTTTTGGAAATCAATGTATTGTGGTGGCAATCGATGCCAAAAGAAATACCAATTCTAAAAGTTGGAGTGTCTATACACATGGAGGAAGAAAAATTACACCTCTTGATGCAGTAGAATGGGCAAAAGAAGTAGTTCAGCGAGGAGCAGGAGAAATTCTCCTTACCAGTATGGACCAGGATGGAACTAAAGCAGGATATGATTTGGAATTAACCAGAACAATTAGTGATGCCGTTCCAGTCCCTGTCATCGCATCTGGTGGAGTGGGGAATCCGAGCCATATGGCAGACGGAATCATAAAGGGTAAGGCTAGTGCCGTTTTAGTGGCGAGTATTTTTCACTTTGGGGAATGTACAATACCCCAAACTAAAGAAGTGATGAAAGCAGCGGGAATTCCCGTTCGTCTGTAAAAATTTATTATTTCTTCTGTACCCAAGAGGAAAATGCCTCTGAGCCAAGTCGAGAAATATCTTGCTTCCCGCTCTTAGTAACAACATTTCCATCTGGATCCAATACGATCAAGTAAGGAATATACTCCACATCGAGAGAAAGACTAAGTTCTCGAGCTTCATCTGATTGATTTTTTAAGGCAAGCCAGGGCATCTTATACTTCTTCATGTAGTTTGCCTGTGCTTTCGCACTTCCATCTGAACCCACTAAAACCACTTCAAAATTTTCTTCGTTCTGGTCTCGAAATTGAACTAATTTGGGAGTGAATGTACGGCATGGACCACACCAGCTCGCTGAAAAATAGAGTCCAATATACTTTCCTTTTAATTCATCTAATAAAACTTCATTTCCATCGGTATCCAATAACTCGCTTGGCAAGGATACTTTCTTTCCAGATACCGTTGTTTCTTTTGCCACTTCCTGCGACTGCGAGAACAAGTGTATACCATAAGTAAGTACTCCAATAAACCCAAGGGTCAGAAGAAGTCGTAAGGGATTTTTCATTATCCTATAATAGAATGAATTGAGTTGGACTCCAAGCATTTATAAATAGATATCAAGAATCTTTTTTTGAAAGCAAATTAGTAAAATCTCCAATGTATTGGAGTGCTAGCCGATCTAATTCGAACTCTTTGGCCTTTTTCAAACACCGGGAAGAAAAAACCATATTCTGATTGGTTCCCTGCATCGATTTGAGGAGAGTTAAAGAAAGACTACGAACTAAATCTTTCGATCGATGGTCAAAAATGTACCCGTTTTCGTTTTCTACAATCAGATCCTGGAAACACTCCAATGAGGAGACCAAGGGAACACATCCACAACTCATTGCTTCCAAGACAGCGAGTCCAAAGGTTTCTCCCTTTTCCGCAAGCGAAGGATAGACAAAAAGCCTCGCTTTTTCTAATTCATTTTTTAATTCCACTGATGAAAAAGTAGGTTCCTGGATTTCAATTTGAGAACCACAGTCTTGAATCGCATTATTTATTTTAGATAAATAGTTTTCTCCTCCCCCCCCTTGCTCCGCTCGCCATGGTCCACGAATCAATAATTTCCAGCCCTTACGATCAGCTAATGGAATATTCTTGAAAGCATTAACCAGCGCGAGAATTCCTTTCTCCGCATGAATTCTACCAAGATATAAAATTGTTTTAGGCCGTTTGGAATACTCATAATTGTAGTCGATATTCCAACTTAAAGGGTACGGTAAAATACAGATGTCATCGGAGCGCTTGGGTACTTCATTTTCTACCGCCCGGGCAATCGCACTAGTCGGAACCTGAAAGCGACTTGCTTTGCTATAAAACTTCAATTGACCCTTGGGATATCGACCCACATGCACGAATATTTTTCCATATTTCTTTTGCGGTAATAAAAGTGGTGCCCAAAAAGTATGGGTCACCAAAATATCAGCAGGAGGTAAAATACTTCTAACTTTTAAAACATAAAGGAACTCCTTTAATTTTAAAAGATATGGATTCTGTACACTTTTAAATCCCCTCACCCTCAAATGATGCACAGCTCCGATATACTCACTATCGGGAAACTCTGAATGTCTTTTTGAAATATGTGTGACATTGTGACCAGCTACAGCAAAAGCTTGCCCTAGCGCCTCCCACGCTTTCTCAATCGCGCCACCCTGAATTGCTGGTACCGGCAAAAAAGCACCCTGTAAAATTGTTATTTTCATAATCCGGTTATTGGAAAATGAATCTAATCGTTCTTTGAAAAAAGGGACATAATATTTTCTGCTGTTTGGGAAATATGAAACTTCTCACGAAAACATGGCACTGTGTTTTCTACCAGTTGATCATGCTTTCCCCTACTCCATTTATGAACAAGTTCTAAAATTCCTTCCTGATGATCATTCGACACAATGCCAGCACCACAATTAACTACCTCTCTCCATAAATTCACTTTATTCGTAAGAAAAACAGGAGTTCCAACCGATAAAGCCTCGGCAATCACCATTCCAAAGTTTTCCTGATGGGAGGGAAGA
>JABGUO010000043.1 GCA_018646565.1 Opitutia bacterium
CCAAAAATTCGTACAATGGAATGGATTGATCGATTGGAACCCTGCTTTCGCGGTCCATACACAGGGAGCTTTGGAATTATTTCTGACCAAGGCGATCTTTCTCTGAATTTAATTATTCGATCGATGCTCATTCTTGACGAGTATTGCTACACTCAGGCGGGAGGGGGCATTGTCGTCGATTCAACACCCCAATATGAATACAATGAAAATAAGGTCAAGGCACAGGCATTGCTTGATTTACTATCATGATTCTTGTAGTTGATCACCAGGATTCCTTCACCCGAAACCTGGAACATCTCTTAGCTAATTTTGACGATGTATTAGTAGTTGATCGAAAGAAAATTACTCCCACACATATTCAAGATGCACAAGTAATCGTTTTGTCTCCAGGGCCTGGAAAACCCGATGATTATCCAGAGACACAGTCTATGTATCGGGAAATTCTTGGCTTCAAACCGATACTCGGAATTTGCCTCGGTTTTCAATTAATTCTGCAAGAGGAAGGTGGACAGGTGATTCGACAAAACCAAGTATTACACGGAGTGGAAACAGAGATTGAAATTATTCCCAATACCCGGACCTATGATCAAATTGACAAAAACCTCAGGGTTGCTAGGTATCACTCACTTCAGATAGAAGAAAAAAGTCTTTCTTCGGTTACAAAATCAATCCTGATTACTGGAATCGACCCACTTCGAAAAGTTCCGCTTTCTTTCGAGGACTTGGACCGGAAACTCTTTGGATTGCAATATCACCCAGAATCCTTTCTATCGAAACAAGGGAAACGAATTATTCAAAATATTCATCATGCATGCTTGGACAATATCGGGGGATCCAACCCAACACCCTGAACCTTGGGGTCAGATCGGGGCTTTTTCCACCCTTCGCTTGTTTCCAAATCGATTGATTCCCTTTCGGAGTACTTACTTGGGCAGATTGCTTGAATCGGCGACTCTTTTACAACTACCCTGGATCCCGGAACTCACTCTTCTCGAGGCAAGACTCGATCAGTATTTATCAGAATCTACTATTGAAGAGGGACTCATCCGCATCTGCCTGTTTGAAAATTCGATTGGAATTTCGGATCGGCCTGCAAAATCATATGGAAAAGCAGTTAATGGCTTGCTCCTTCCGTACCGCCGCCCTATCCCTCGTGCAAAATCAACGCAGGAAAAAGAACTTTACGGAAGATTATCAGAACTTGATATTTCTACAGAGGACTGGATTATAAACGATCCAAAAGAAAACGAGATTAGTGAATCAGCAACCAGTAACCTTATTTTTGTTTGTGGTGACTCGCTTATCATTCCAGAAAAACAAATCCTTCCCGGTATCATCCTTTCTCATCTCCTACCCGCCCTCGCCCATTCATTCCGAATTATTCGAGCAACTCCGAAGGCTCATGACTTATCTCAATACAACGAAATCCTTCTCTGTGGCACGGGCCGAGGTGTGGCTCCGCTTACTGCACTACCTGAACTAAATTGGTCTTCAAAGTCTGATGCCGTATTAAAGCAGGTTAGATTGACTTACGAAAATCTCTTACAACGAGCAGATGACTGAATACTTTTTTAATGGACAACGGTTTAACTTAAAATACCCCGCGGTAATGGGGATATTGAACCTTACCCCTGACTCTTTTAGTGATGGTGGACTTTTTAACGACCCCACAATTGCTGCGGAACAAGCCAGTTTAATGTATCAGCAGGGAGCACAAATTATCGACCTTGGTGCCGAAAGCACTCGGCCTGGAAGTGAACCTGTCTCTGAACAAGAAGAACTATCACGGCTCTTGCCTGTCCTTGAAAAACTACCCAAGGATCAATTTTTAATTTCATTGGATACCACAAAACCAATGGTTGCAGAAGCGGGATTGCAGGCAGGTGCTCATATCATTAACGATGTTTCAGGAGGAAGTCACGAACTCCTTAATCTTGCGGAGAAACACCACGCAGGGTTTGTATTGATGCATGCAAAAGGATCTCCTAAGTCCATGCAAAATAGTCCAACATATCAAAATGTAGTCGAGGAAGTCCGGGCCTTTTTCGATAGTAAAAAAGACGACCTTATTCAAAGACAATTACCTCGAATTTGGATTGATCCAGGAATTGGTTTTGGAAAAACACTAGAACATAATTTAGAAATAATGCGCAACCTTTCCATGTTCAAAGAGGAAGAATGGGGCTTATTTCTTGGCTCTTCAAGAAAGTCCTGGATTGATCAATTGTGCAATGCCCCCACTCCCTCCGATCGACTTGGCGGCTCGATCGCCTCGGCCCTAGCCTCGATCCTTCATGGGGTGGAAATCATTCGGGTTCATGATGTACAGGAAACCGCTCAGGCAATCTCAGTAGCCAAAGAACTCGCCCTTTTTTAATCAATGCCCTAAAAGATTTCTATATATGGGAAAAATTCAATTAGTGGGAATAGAAGTAATGGCAAGAATTGGCTTACTGGAGGAAGAGCAATATGCCCCGCAGGACCTTTTGGTCTCTCTCGATCTTTCCTACGATTTTGAAAGTATTAAGATTTCTGATGAAATTTTGGAAGGGATTGATTACCGCGATCTTATTTCACATGTGCGCGATTTTGCCTCCTCTTATGATGGTAAAACCTTAGAACGATTTGCCCATTTACTCGCAACTGAGATTAAAGAAAAATTCCCTGTCGAGAAAGTCCGACTTTCAGTCGATAAGCCACGTTATACCAAAAAACTGGGCTTAAAGGAAATCAGAGTCGAGGTTGAACGCTAATGCATACATCGGCTTAGGTGCAAATTTGGGAAAGCCAAAGGACACTTTTGAAAAAGCACTCGATTTAATATCCGAATTCGCCACGATCGAAAAACTATCCCGTCTTTATCACTCAGCTCCCTTTGGTTTCTCAGAACAGCCTCCCTTTACCAATGCAGCGGTAACAATTTCTACCGCCCACTCCCCAAACGATCTTTTGATCCGTCTTCAGGATACGGAAAAAAAATTGGGAAAAAAAGTAATTCATAAGAATGGACCGCGTATAATCGATCTTGATTTACTGTTATTGGGAGATCAAATTATCGAAACCGAGGAGCTTACATTACCACACCCGGGAATACTAGAACGCGATTTCGTTCTCCTTCCATTACTTGACTTAAATCCCGACCTGACTCACCCGGCTTGGGGTACAAAAACACTGAAGTCCGCATTGAGCGGACTTCAGACAAAATTTATCGAGAACCTTCCCGAAGACTGGAATTATTGATTATTGCCTTAGTCTCTGCTGCTCAGACTCATCAAAACCTGAAGGATGTAAAAGAAGAGAAGAGCAACCGAGGCAAATAAGGAGAGTGAAGCCGCCACATGTTGGTCAGTATTATATCGGTGTAAAATATTAGAAGTACTGTAAAGAACAGATCCTCCCGCGAACAAAACCATAACCGAGGAGAATACAAGGCCCAAAGAAAAACCAAAAATCATACTGCATAAGATAAATCCTAGGGCAACAAATCCACCCATCGAAAGAACACTGCCCATAAAGGAGAAGTCTTTTTTGGTGATAAATACTGTGGCAGTAATGCCACCAACAAGAAGTAAGGTCATTAAACCTGCGGTCGCAATCAAACCTTCACCCGCATAAAATGTGGCAATGTACAAAAGCGGAAGAAATACAATCGCCTCCGCTACCACAAACAAGCCTAAGCCTAAATACTGCATTTGCTGTGAAGTCTGAGAAGCAGCAAGTTTGTTAGCAAGATAACTTACACCCATAAAAAGACCCAACACAATCAACCAACTCATTCCACCAATCATGCTCGATACTAAACTAGCAGCGAATGAAGAATGGACCAAATAATATTCCACAGCAATAAAGCCAAGAAGAGCCACCGCAAGGTGAGCATAAGTTCTGCGGATAAATGCAGCTCTTTCAGAAGCTGGACTGTTTGCCACGGATTGTAAGTCGTACACCTGTTCTTTCATAATATTGTCCTTTTGAGTAAGTTAATTATTTTCACCACACTAGCTTATATCCTAGCTAATGGAATCAAGA
>JABGUO010000005.1 GCA_018646565.1 Opitutia bacterium
AAAAGTTCGTTTACAATTCGTATCTGTTTTTGGACTCCCTTTTCTTTTTTTCTTGTTACTAGGTTGCTGGGGAAGTTCCCCGACCGCGTTGCCTGATGCTCCCCCTCCCTATCCGGACTCACCGTTTCCACAAGGAAGTCAAACTGGTACTTATTCTCCACCACCTTCGCCAGACCCGTACGGAAGAAACTACGAGAATAGAGAAAAAACAAAAGCTCGGGATTACTCAAAAAAGAATTTATCCTCAAAGCAGTCACGCCCCTATGATAATCGTTACAGCATTGAAGCGATTGGTACCATTTGGGTTTTGATACAAGATAAATTCGGTAATGAGTTACAGTGGGTAAGCTTAATGGCGGGGGACAAAATCCCCATAAATCATAATGGTCCACTCACTATCACATGTTCATCAGGGGAGTCGCTCAAAATTACTGACCCTAAGGGAAAATTCTTTAAACCAGCAGGCTTAAAAAAAGGGATTACAATAATTCGCCTGCCTTAATTCTAATTGTACGAACAAGAATTCAACTTGCTTGTTTCGTTTTCGGAAATCAAAATTTAAATATTTTCTTGGTATTTTGTTCCTGTAAAAGCTCAGGAGGCAGTTGCTCTAGTCTAATATTTACATAGGCACAAAGCCCTTTAAGAAACTTAAAGGAAATTAAACTCCACCCATACACTTCATCGGTTGTTTCATCAAATACTGGTCTTCGATAATCCCAAAGATAACCATTTCCTCCATCTAAACTTTTACCGTCCGGTTCTCCCATTAGTTCCTGAATTTCAATTCTATTTCTCCCCAAGGATAAAGCCTCCAAATTACTTTTTCGATAGACAACCTTATACTCAGGCTTTTCCAATTGGACTGCTTGGGGTTCCGCAATGTTTTCTTTAGATTGACTACCACCTCTAGCATACTGATTACCCACCGACCGGTTATATTCAACCTGCGTACAAGATCCAACGGCAAGTAGCAAAGTAAAGACAAAAAAAGGAATAAACAAAAATTTCATTGTCTACTGTAAATAAACAATACGATTAAGGGCAACATTGGAAAATTGCCATGAAATTAAGATACATGAGGCTTTGCAGGATTAAAACCTAAATTAAAGTGGCGGAGAGAACGGGATTCGAACCCGTGGAGGGACTATTAGCCCCTCACCGGTTTAGCAAACCAGCGCATTCGACCACTCTGCCATCTCTCCTATCAATTTCTTGATAAACTTTTATCAGTTGCAATGCAATGAGAATAAATTTTGTTGAACAAGAGTTTTACCTATTTGCACTCATAAGTTGTAAAGTTTTTAAGTTCTTTTTCGCAATTTCATCTCCACCTTGAGCAGCTCGGGAAAACCATTCAAGTGATTTTTGGGTATCTTTTTGAACTCCTTTGCCCCGTAAATACATAATGCCTAGGTAGCGTGCAGATTCTGGGTTTCCACGATTAGCGGACTGAAGAAATAATGGATAGGCACGACTCGGGTCAACACTTACACCGCGCCCAAAATAATACTTCTTCGCCATTTCCAAATCATCATTAGGAATGTTGGATGATAGTAATCTCGATGTAGGTTTCTGTTGAGTTGGAGAAGGAGAAAAAGAGGAATCTGGTAATTCTGGTGGCGTAGGCAAACCAGAAGGTTGATTATCAGATTTTACATTATCATAAATCGAAGGCAATCGGTTAAGAGTCGGTTTAAATTGAGTAGATGAAGCTTCAGTTGTGCTGATAATCGAAGGATCCGGAGGTAAAGGAGGCGGTTCGTTATAGGAGGGATTTGTAGGAGAAGGAACCGAATTATCAGACTGCTGCATTAAAGATTGAGTATTTCCATTCGTTTGGTTCGCCAAAAGTTGTTCGTATTCATAAATTTTTTCCGAGGCATTTTCTCGATCTTGCAGCAGAGCCAAATTCGCATAGCGAAGTGCGAGATCAATCTTTGCAGGTCCAGTCAGACCGTAGGCATAAAAATGGGCCACAATTAATTGAGAAGTGGTATACCCACGGTCAGCGGCGGCCTGAAAGTGAACTAAGGCCATTTTGTAGTCCTCTTCAACCCCAATTCCTTTAAAATAACACCTCCCTAAAAAGTGGTGAGCTGCAGGAAGTTGCTTCTTGGCAACTTCTTCAAGAATCGAAACACCTCCAGATAAGTCTTTTCCAATATTAATATTTTGACCTCCAATTGCATTGGCATGAAGTTTAAGTAAAGCATGTTGCACCGAAGCGGGACCATAGCCTACAATGGACGCACTCGCATAGTGTTTCGCTGCAAATTGTAGGTCTGCACTTAGATCGGGTTCCACCTCTTCCGCTGTAAATATTTCCGCAAGTACATAAGATGCAATTGGGTCACCTGCATTTGCATTTTTAACCACCATACCATCAGGGTCTTTAAAGACCTTGTTATAGTAGCTACTCACTTTTTCTGCATTGGACCCGAGAGGTGGAAACCGATATAGATAACCGGTAGTGAAAAGACCAAGCCAATGATTAGTTTCTGTGGATAAATTTGCCCAATAGCTCGCTTTATCAAAAGAAATTTCTAAGCCTTTATCCCCGTGAATATAACAAAGAGCCAAAAATGCCTGGGCATAGGAGTCTCCATCTTGAGCACTCGACTCTAAGTTTTTTAAGTCTGACTCCATCCATTTGCTTCCTTCATTTCCAGAAAGTAAAATGGGTCCAAACAATAGGTGAATTAAAAGAAGAATTTTAGGAATGTAGTGCATTGGATATATTCGACATTTTCTACTTTTTACCTGTATGTAGGCAAGCTTACTATTTTAAACGCTTTTCAAATTGCTTGCGAGGAAAGAGATAAATTGTTTAACCTTCTGATTCTGCTTTCAACTTTACTCTATCTATGGACTTATCTGATCACTCCCCATCCACCCTGCGTAACCCAGGAAAAGAAACTATTAGGCAATTTGTTATTTATGCCGAAAATAAAGTCGGTTGGCTGAACGACTTTCTTGGCATGCTAAAATCACAGGACATTCATGCCCTAGCGATTTCAGTACTGGATACTACCGATTCAGCCGTTATTCGCTTGGTAACGAATTACCCGAAGGAAACTGCACAACTTCTAAAATCTCGCTCCATCAGTTTTACCGAAAGGAATATTATAGCGGTTGAGATTCAGAATGAAGACTCCCTCCATTTAATAACCCAGTCGCTACTTCACGCAGAAATTAATATCCATTATGTCTACCCCTTTCTTCACCAACCTAATAATAAGCCGGTTCTAGCCTTGGCCATGGAAGACGAAGATACGGGAGAAGAAGCACTGCAAAAGCACGGAATGCGGGTGCTCTCGCTTGATGATTTTACTCGTTAAAGTTGTTTAATACAGAAGATAAGGCTTAACGGTATTCTTAAATTGTGCGGAATAAGCATTCCACTCGGCGAGGAATAACTTAGTGTTCACTTGCCCCCCTTCTTTTTCCAAGGCATTCCACCAGGTCTGCGAGCCTACATGTTTATTAAATAGTGCGATTTCTGACTCGCTTGCTTGAGTAAATGGGCTAGGCGTCTGCCATAAAGCAGAAAGTTGCATCATGTAAAAAGGAAGTGCAGTGGGTTGCCAGGAGCTCCAATCGTTAATTATGATGTAAACTCCTTCAATCGAGTCACCGTCTGCTTTTTTTATAGTTTTTACCTGAAAAGAAAGTCCAGGAATTTGAAATCGATCTAATTCCGATTTGAGAACAGACGCTTCCTTACCTTCATAAGTCAAAAAACGAAAAGGATGTTCCGTGCCAATACCGTGTTTAAATTTTCCCATTTGTGCTCCAAGGCCAGTCATAGGGTAACCTGCCACGGAGTCTAAAGATGGGATATTGGGTGAAGTAGGATGCCAGGAAAGACCAGTTTGTGGCCAGGTCATTTGTCGAGTCCAACCAATCATTGGCACGATAACCAATTTTCCTTTTTTGCGATTCACCTCCTCGGTCTTCAGAACACCAGACACTTTTTTGGACCACAAAGCTAATTCACCGATTGTCATCCCATGTACAAAGGGGATTTGAAATGCACCCACATAACTCATACAAACTTCATCCATAGAAGGTCCGGCAACCTTCACCCCTCCCAGTGGGTTTGGTCTATCTAAGACCACTACCTCGACTCCTTCTTCAAAGCAGGCTTCCATAACATACCTCATGCAACTGATATAGGTATAGCAACGAACCCCGACATCTTGCAGGTCAACAACTAAGCTATCAATTTCACTCAGCATTTTTTTCGTGGGTTTACGAAACTTTCCATACAGAGAAAATACAGGCAATCCAGTCTTTTGATCTATTTTATCGTCTACTGGAACCGACGCTTTTTCGTCGCCATAAATACCATGTTCTGGCCCAAATAAAGCGACTAAGTTGACATCAGATGAGCGAACAAAAACATCCACAGTACTTTCGCCCCTCCCATTTTTTCCCGCCGGGTGAGTTAATAAACCAACTCGCTTTCCTTGAAGAACGGCAAATTTACTCTCTTCCAAGTAATCAATTCCCAATTGAATAGATGGTTCTCTGGCAAACGATTCGATGCATACCAATAAAAATAGAAAAACTAATTTAAAAAGTGTAATGCCGGAGATCAGTGATTTTTTACTCATTTGAATAGGTTTGATAATTAATGATTATTTAGTAATTTGCGGCTTCTTGTAAAGCTTTGCCAGCACATTGTAGGAAAAAATAGAAATAACCCCAAAGAAAACTCCGATCACTGCTCCGCCTACAAACATTGGAGGAAAAGTATCAAGCAATTCCCAAAGATCATTGAGTTTGAAATTCGACCAGTCGTACTCGGAGCTTAAAAGGGGATTTTTCTTACTTTTAAACCCTGCTAGCTCTAAAAGTATTCTCCCAATCTTATAATCAGCAAAATAAATGGGACCCATCGTAAAAGGATTTGAAATCCATTGTAGAGCCACAATAATCGGCAGATTAGCCCGGGTAAATAGAGCGAGGAAAAATACAACCAACATTTGAATACCTACTAGGGGAGAAAATGATATTACCATTCCCCAAAAGAGGGCTGGCTTTATTGCCTTTCCTTTAAATGACCATAGAAAAGCTCTTTTATACGCTGTTTCTGCAAACCATTTTAAAACAGGATAGTTATGAATATTGGATCGCCTGGGAAGTGGACGCATCCAACGCTTGAGTCGACGAATACGTTTAAATCGTAATTCTTGTGCTTCTTGAGATTCAGTAGAATTCACTGATGGAGGGATAAATAGTAGTTTAATTTTTGTTGAAATAAATCGGATGCATTGCGTAAATTTTCCTCTAAAGTGTATTGATCATTCCCAAACGCCTCGATTTTTAAATTAGAAAATTTATTCATACATTTCTCCTTCGCGTCACTATCTACTGAACCTGCTAATAAAATTACATTTTTATTATACCTTGAAGCCATTCGAATGATTTCATAGGGCCCTTTTCCCATTAGTGATGTTTGATCAAATCTTCCTTCTCCAGTTAAAATTAAATCTGCATTTTGAATCGATTTTTCTAAATCAAACCATTTGGAAACAAAAGAAAATCCCGGTACAAACCTAGTATCGTATGCTACGCTTAAGCCATACCCAATTCCTCCTGCTGCACCTGTTCCTTCTTCCTCCCTAAAAACCAATGGCTTTTGAAAGGTTTCCGCCAATCGTGCAGACATTATATCCATATTGCTTTCCATTTCGTCTCTTCGACTTATAGATAGTCCTTTTTGGGGACCAAATTGAAAGGTGGCTCCCCCCTCTCCCAATAGTTGATTAGTCACATCGCAGGCTATACGAATGGATGGAAGTGTTACAAGTTTCTCAGGGCAAATAGTTCGTATCCTCCCCCAACTTTCTGGGTTAGGGAAAATAATAGGTTGATTTTCTTGGTCTAAAAACCGAACCCCTAAACTACTCAGTGCACCCAAACCCATATCATTTGTCGCACTTCCACCAATCCCTAAAATTATTGCACTTACCCTCAAAGAGGCAACTTCAGCAAGTAACTGCCCTACCCCAACCGTTGAAGTTAACCATGGATTTCGCTTTTCAGGTGGTAAGTCAGATAAGCCAGCAATTGAAGACATTTCAATTACTGCATAATTACCATGGTCGGGTAAATCTGCAAAGTCGCGAAGGTTGGGTTCCAATTTGTCAAATGGAACAATTCCAATTCTTACATCTTTTTCCTCCCCAATTGAATCGGAAGCCAAAATGGAATGATAAGACCCACTCTTTTGCTCGGTTAATAACTGAGCAAATCCTTCCCCGCCATCAGTTAATGGGGAACACTCAATTTCATGGGTAATAGGTTGTGTAGAAACTACTTTTTGAGCAAGTGCACAGATTTCCCGGGCAGACAGGGAATCCTTGCATTTATCAAAAGCCGCAAGGATACGCATGATATTAACTATCGAATTTCATTACTGGTAGACTCATCAATTAATTTAAAGTTTTCTACATGATAAGTTTCTGCCGCCTCAAAAGTTAACTTCAATCCATAATTTCGCTCCATTCGATCAATCAATTTTGAATCAGGACCCCGTAAGCGTCGTAAAGTGCTAGGATGAAGGAAGATTTTTAAAATCGCTTCTTTTTCAATGTTTTCTTCCCTTAATCGACGTACAACGCTGGTAATTTTTCTTTGAATTTCGATACTGACTGCCCGGGGAGATTTAACAATTCCACGACCGGAACAATAAGGGCACGGTTCGTAGATTCCACTCGAATTACTTTCATCATGTCGCTGACGGGTAATTTGCATAATTCCCAATTGAGAGATGGGGAGAATGTTATGCTTCGCCTTATCATCGGCCATAGAAGATTTCATTTTTTGGAAAACTTTTCTTTGGTCCCCCTTATTTTTCATATCAATGAAATCAATAATTACCAAACCACCCAAATTTCGCAGTCTCATTTGACGACAAACCTCTGCTGCAGCTTCGATATTGGCCTGTAAGATGAAGTTCTTTCCGTCTTTTCTATCTCCTTTATGACTACCGGTATTTACATCAATTGATACCAGTGCCTCCGTTTCCTCCATTACTATCTCACCACCGGAAGGGAGTAAAACTCGTCGCATAAATGTCTGCTCAATTTGACGCTCCACATTAAATCGTTCGAAAATGGGGATTTCTTCATCAAAATGAGTAACTTTAGATTTTGATTTGGGAGAAATTCGCTGAATGGTTTCGATAAGTCTTGTGTAATCCTCTTTTCGGTCAATTTGCACACGATCAATGTCATCTGTGAGAAAATCGCGTGCCGTTAACCCGATCAAATCCGGTTCTTGATATAAAAAGCACGGGCTATCCTGAGACTTCATCTTTGCTTCAATTTCATCCCACTGTTGAAGTAAAAGGTGCAAGTCACGGTCGAAAAATCGCTCCGGTTTATTCTGGCCGGCTGTTCGTATAATTACTCCCATTCCTTCTCGCAGAGAAAGATTACTGATAATACGCTTCAAACGACTCCTCTCTGCTTTATCATCAATTTTTCGCGATATACCACATTGTCCGGCATAGGGCATCATAACTAAAAACCTACCTGCTAACGATAGATTGGTAGTGGTTCGTGGTCCCTTACTCCCAATCTGCCCTTTGGTAATTTGCACAATAATTTCTGAACCGACTGGAAAAACTTTGGGAATTTCCTGAATGGATTTTGCCTCTACCCGATTGTGTGGAGTCTTTCTCTTATTTTCTCGAACGATTTCAATTGAGGGGTCGTTATTGGCACCGGGAAGCATATCCCAATAATGTAAAAACGCATTTTTTTCCTGGCCAATGTTGACAAAAGCGGCCTTCAGTCCAGGTTCTAAGTTTTGAACTTTTCCCTTAAAAATTGCTCCCACCATTCTCTCTTCGTCAAGGCGTTCCACATCAAAGGCCTGTAAAACACCATTCTCAATTAAGGCCACTCGCCTCTCAAGAGCCTCAGTATTGATAATTAATTCTTTATAATCCTGCTTTGTTTCTCTCCGAAAAAAAGCGAGTATTCTCTCACGAATCGGGCGTTTTTTAGCTCGCTCAATCGCTTCTTCTCTTAACTTGCATTTATCAATAGAGATAGGTGCAGGCTCCATGGGGGGCAAAGTCAGATCATTTTTGTCTGCCTCAAGCTTTTTTTTCTCTGCTTTCTTGTTGGATCTTCTTCGCTTTGAATAATTAGGTCTACGTTTGGTATTTCTGGCCATTTTTATGATGGATAGAAAACCCGATCGTCCACAGAGTAAAATGTAAGAATGCTAAATTAAGCTTCTTAATCATCTAAATTCCTTTCTGTGTCGATAAACACTCTGAACCAACCCAAGTAAGATAAAACAGGAAATCAAAAATGATCCCCCGTAACTAAGAAAAGGCAACGGTAAGCCAGTAATTGGAGTAATGCCAATTGTCATGCCAATGTTAATAAAAACATGGGTCATTAATAGGACAGAAACTCCTATTGCAAGCATTGCCCCAAAACGATCGGACGCTTTGGAAGCTACCTTTAAACAACCAAAGATAAGAAGGAAGTATGCAGCAATTGCTGTCATTCCTCCTACAAATCCAGATTCTTCTGCTAGCACCGCAAAAATAAAATCGTTGTGTGCGACGGCAGAGGGTAGATATCCTAACTTTGCTTGCATGCCATTACCCAAGCCTTTGCCAGATATTCCACCGGTGGCAACAGCAATGAGAGCTTGGATTCGATTCCAATTTGCTCCAATTCCATTTGGGTCCATGACTTCTGGTGCTAGAAAAGTGAGGATGCGTTTACGTTGATAGTCCTTGAGTGGTATGAGAGTTGTATCCTCATAAGCAACAATTGCTTCATTTGGATGCGGGTTCTCGGATTTATATTGATAATAACGAAAAACGTCATAACCCAACACACCAATTATCACTACAAACAGAAGAGCTGTAGCAACAAAAAACCGATAAGGTATGCGGGCGACGTACAAAATTGAAAATGCTATTGGTGGAAAAACTAATGTTGATCCTAAGTCAGGTTGCTTGAAAATCAAGAACATTGGACAGACAAAGCAAAATCCAAGTTTACAAATTCCCTTGAGTGAGTCTTTTAAATTTCCGATTTCCGACCTCGCCATAATACTGGCACCAAGGATCAGCGTCACAATTTTTGCAAATTCGGATGGCTGTATTTTAAATAGTCCTAAATCTATCCACCTCTGTGCCCCGTATTTTTGGGGCCACAAAAAAACAAGTACCAGAGAAATAACTCCCAATACATAGATAATATGAGCAAATCGCATCCAAAAATGATAATCCACGACAGAGACAATTACATAAATTGAAAACCCAATAATAACCCAAATCACCTGCATTTGCCATTGATTACCTCCCGTGTAAGCCTGTGCAGACCGTATAAAAAGAATGCTCATTGTACACAGGATTATTAAACTGACCGGAGAGAATATTTCCCACTTGCTCTCAGTCTCTAAAAGATCATCTCTTTTATTAGTACCGGAAGAAAATATTCCTTTTGTTTCGAAGTCCATGGGTCGAGCTTAATGTTAGGGTTCTAAGGAAAGAAAATAAGCTGTTATTTCTTTCCATTCTTCCTCCAGGCTTTCATCTTGCTTAACCGGGCGTGACGCCTGATTGTACCAATAGGCAGCGTTACCTAAATCTCCCTCCAATCGATGGAGGTATGCATGTATCCAATCACCCAGTATGGTACCTTCTTCTTGGGCAATGTCATGTGCTTTTACCCAATCTCCCTTTTGAGCCCACCACAATGCTTTCAAACAATCAGAATAATGAGAATGAGGCTCAGAACAGGAGGAAATATTCCTTACAAATTCATCGACTTTGATCATTTAGGTTGTTCGCTGTTGTTATTTATAAAAAATATTGGAAAGAATTTCACTAGGGACATTTTCAAATTATAAACTAATTTATCTAGAAACACCT
>JABGUO010000343.1 GCA_018646565.1 Opitutia bacterium
CTGGATGGCCATGTGCCCTATTGCCTATGTCTGGGAAACCACGACATGGGGTTTCAAAAGTCGAACAATAAATACGGCGGGGATATCGCCGTGAACCGGACCACTCACTTCAATAAATATTTTCCACGCGAGAAATTCGCCAAGACTAAGGAGTTTGGCGGAACCTTCGATCCCAAACGCCATGACAATTCATGGTATCACTTCGAAGCTTCCGGCATGAAGTTCCTGATCGTTTCACTTGAATGCAAACCACGCGACGAAGTCTTGGATTGGGCGAACAAAGTGGTTGCCGAACATCCCGAACATCGCGTCATCGTTCTGACTCATGCCTACATGGGATCCAATGGAAAGAGATTTCTTCGATTGGGATACAAGATCACGGGAAATGCGGGTGAAGCTATCTGGCAAAAATTGGTCAGCAAACACAAAAATATCTTCATGGTTCTGTGCGGGCATGCAAGTGGAGAGGCAGTCCTGACCTCCAAGGGTGATCATGGCAATCAGGTTCATCAAGTACTGAGCGACTACCAAAGCATGCATAACGGAGGAGAATCCTGGCTGCGCTATATGGTCTTCGAACCAACCGAGAACAAGATTAAGGTCTACACCTACAACCCGGCCCTCAAGAAATTTCGGAACCAATCATCCAGTCGTTTCGACCTGGAGTATTCAATGGATTTATCTAAATAGAAGTATCCTTTCACATTTCGAATGGTTCTTATTTTTAACTCACACCCAACTTACCTGCTTTGCTGAAATCATGGATTCACTGACTCAGTTGGCCTTTGGGGCCGCTTGCGGGGAAGCCATACTCGGTAAAAAGGTCGGAAGGAAAGCTCTAATCTGGGGGGCAATTCTTGGAACCTTGCCGGATCTTGATGTGTTAATACCGCTTGGCAGTCCGGTGGATGACTTTGTCTATCACCGGGGATTTAGTCATTCTCTTTTTCTCCTCACTGCCCTGTCGCCTGTTTTTGCCTGGCTAATCACAAAAGTTCATGGAAACACCAAGCCCTTATTTAATAAGTGGATGCTCCTTACCTTCGTTGTTCTCAATGGAAGTGTTCTTTTGGATCTGTTCACTATTTATGGGACTCAGATCTTTTGGCCGTTCGATCCAACTCCGCATGCAATCCCCGCACTTTTCATTATTGATCCCCTCTTTACCCTCCCGATCTTGATTGGTGTATCATCTGCCTTGTTTCTAAAAAATCACAGAGTTAATTTTATCGGATTATGCCTAAGCCTTGCTTACCTGATTTGGGCACTGGGGGTAAGTGTATTGATTAATGGAAAAATGGAAGAGAAATTGAATGAACAGGGTGTGCCCTACTCTCAATTCATATCCTCGCCCGCTCCTTTTACCTCTCTGCTTTGGCGAACGGTGGGAATTCATAATGACCAGTATTTTGAAACCTATTATTCTCTATTCGATGGAGATGCACCGCTGTCAGTGAATTTTTATCCCAGAAACCTGTCACTGATGACAGGAATAGAAGAACATCCTCCGGTTGCCAAACTGGAAAAGTTTACCCGCGGTTATTTTGCGATGTCTGAAAATAATGAATCCATTGCCATGACCGATTTGAGAATGGGTTCCGAGCCAAACTATGTTTTTCAATTCCGAGTCGCAGAGCTTGAAGGATCCAAAAATATTCCTACTAAACCCATAAGACTACAGGCTATTCGTGACTGGAGCCAATTGCCCTGGCTTTGGGAGAGAATCTGGAATCCTATAGCCCAGCCTATTTAAAAGATTTGGTGCCTTTTTTGGGGATTCTAAAAAAAAATTCATTTTTTTTGAATCCAATTTCAAAAAACCAACGAATACTCATGTGGTGTCACAAATTTGACACTTAAATTTTAACCTAATTTAAAACACATGAAAAAAGTAATCACATCTATAATCTCACTCGTAACGATGACATCCCTGTTGGTGGGTGCTCCCAAAAAAGACATTGTCGATACCGCTGTTGAAGCTGGCAGTTTTAAAACTCTTGTTACTGCTGTTAAAGCCGCAGGTCTCGTTGACACACTTAAAGGCGAAGGCCCCTTTACGGTTTTTGCTCCTACTGATGAAGCATTTGCAAACTTCTGGCCCGAAACCCTAAAGAATCTACTCAAACCAGAAAATAAGGACAAATTACAAATGCTCCTCACCTATCATGTGGTTTCCGGAAAGGTAAAAGCCAAGAAAGCCAAGAAACTTGAAAGCGCCAAGCCAGTCAGCGGTGGTTCATTAAAACTATCTGTGAAAGACAAAGATCTTTTCGTTAATAATGCCAAAGTTGTGAAAGCGGATATCAAAACATCCAATGGTATCATTCATGTCATCGACAGTGTACTTATCCCCAATGTGATGAAGGATGCTAAAAAGTAGACCAATAATACAAACTTTTAAAAAGCAGATTTTTTGCATTTTTTGAATCCAAAATCAAAAAACGAAC
Source organism: Opitutia bacterium (assembly GCA_018646565.1). Taxonomy (GTDB): domain Bacteria; phylum Verrucomicrobiota; class Verrucomicrobiia; order Opitutales; family Seribacteraceae; genus Seribacter. The sequence goes on from JABGUO010000343.1 coordinate 2,448, forward strand.
GAATACTTATTTCGTGACACAAATTTTGTCACTCAATTTAAACCTAAATTAAACATATGAATAAAATAATATTATCAATAACTTCTATATTAATGACAGGCACCCTGTTAATCGGTGCTCCCAAAAAAGACATTGTCGATACCGCTGTTGAAGCTGGCAGTTTTAAAACTCTTGTTACTGCTGTTAAAGCCGCAGGTCTCGTTGACACACTAAAAGGCGAAGGACCTTTTACGGTTTTTGCGCCAACAGATGAAGCCTTTGCCAAATTGTCCAAATGCACCCTTGAATCTCTTTTAAAACCCGAGAACAAACAGAAGCTTGCGGAAATTTTAACCTACCATGTCGTGGCTGGGAAAGTGAAAGCAAAACAAGCAGCCAAGCTTGACTCTGCAAAAACAGTCAATGGTGCAAAAATTGCCATTAAGGCAAGTGGTAAAAGTTTGACGATTAATAACGCAAAGGTAATCAAAGCGAACATCAAAACTTCAAATGGAATTATCCATGTCATTGATACAGTTTTGATTCCTGAAACCAAGAAAGTATCCAGCAATACCAACCACATCCTTAAGCAGGCAATCCACAAGGGTGTGCATATGTTCAACTCCGGGCATCATGCGCAAACAGCTGCCCTTTACATGAAAGCAGGGAACGAAGTTCTGGGACAATGCTCATCATCTGTTTGCTCAAGTGCTGCGAATACAATCAAAACTGCCATGCACAAAGCGAAGGCTGAGCACTGCCCGACCTCACAGGCGTGGATCATGCGTCATGCATTCGACAGAGTTCTTGCATCAGCACATTAATTTAACTCTTAATTCAAAGGCGGGTCTTCTTTGTTGAAGGCCCGCCTCTATCAAATTGAATAATCTATCACTTCCTTACTTACAGCAGTAACTCCAAAATTTTCCTATGGCCTTCCGTAATCTTCTTTTAGCAACCTCTACTTTCCTGTGCTTTATTTCTCCAACCATGGATGCTGCAAATCCAGCCGAAGCCAAAACCATCGGTCGGACCGTGCGTGAGATGCCAGAATTATCAAATTTCCTGCAACTGCTGGAGAAAACTGGAATAGGGTCCATACTTTCCGAAAATACCAGTGCTAGTTACACCGTGTTTGCCCCCATTGATGCTGCTTTCAAAAAGCTACCCGAGGGAACCGTGCAAACATTACTTGATCCTCGTAATGATGACCGCTTGGAAGAAGTTTTTGGATTCCATGTTAAGGAAACTTCAGAGGCCCCAATCTTTATCGAAAAATATTCAATCCTCCGAATGACCACCCGTCAGTTTATTTCAGTTAATTACAAAAAAGGAACAATTGGAGATGCTCGCTTCACCGGAGATGTCATTCCATGCTCGAATGGAGTCATTTACTTAATCGATACGGTTCTAACCCCTACCACTGATGACCTATTTCAGCGTCTCCAAAAGGATGGAAGATTTACGATTTTCACCAAGGCGATCACCGCCAGTCGCCAAGGAAAATTATTCCAAAATATGCATAGTTTGTACAC
>JABGUO010000344.1 GCA_018646565.1 Opitutia bacterium
AGATTTAGAAAGCATCAGGTTTTTGTGTATATTAAGGGTGTAGTTTCGTCAATAAAAGGACATTTTTAATTAAATCCCTCCCCCACTCTCATATTCACGCATCTCCAATAAATTATGATCCATTCCCATGGCAGGAGATACAGTTTTAATCGTACCAATTTCTTTGGCTGGAACCCCAGCAACAGAAATATGGGCAGGAACATCATCGAGCACTACACTACTAGCCCCCACTCTAGATCCTTCTCCAATTTCAACATTACCTAGAATCTTGGCTCCAGCACCAATTAAGACACCGGATCTAATTTTGGGATGTCGGTCGCCGCGATCTTTTCCGGTCCCTCCCAAAGTCACTTCGTGTAAAATCGATACATTATCTTCAATAACAGTCGTTTCACCGGCCACAAAACCAGTTGCATGATCAAGTAGAATTCCTTTTCCAATGGTTGCGGCAGGGTGAATATCCACGGAATAAACAACCGCGACTAAGCTTTGTAAATAAAGGGCTAGATCTTTTCGATTTTTTTGCCAAAGAAAATGGGCAACTCGATAACAACACAGTGCCTGAAATCCTTTAAAATATAAAAAGGGACTGATGAAATCATTACAGGCGGGATCTCTCTCAGTAACGGCAATTAAATCAGATTCAACGTTTTGTAGCATTTCAATGTCTTCCTCAAAAGCCTTTTTGATCAAGTCACGAATATCACTTTCTGGCACACTGTTTTTGACTAAACGAGATGCTAATCTCCAACCCAAAGCATCGCTCAGACTTTCTCTTTCCAAAATAAACTCAGTCAAAACCTTTGACAGAATTCTTTCTTTGGAGGCAATCTCCCTCGCCTCATCTACCAAAGTTTCCCAAACCGTTGAATCATTCATGGTAATAAAAATTTAACATTAAGCACCCGGCTCCACTCCATAATAAGTTTCTCCAATATTTACTTTTTTTCGGCCCTGAGAAACTCTCCATTTATTAGTATCCCGCAAGGAATAAACGCAACCGCAGTATTCTTGCTGATAAAAATTTTCCCTTTTTGAAATCTCAATCATTCTCTGCGAACCACCGGCTTTCCTCCAGTTGTAAGTCCAATAGTCTAGCTTCTCATAGCGAGCCGCCGCCCGCTCTCCACAACCATTAATTTGTTTCATATTCTTCCAACGTGAAATACCCAGGCTACTGGAAAACAAATTAAAGCCATGTTCATGCGCATAGAGAGCAGTCCTCTCAAAGCGCATATCAAAACAAACGGTACACCGTGCTCCTCGCTCAGGCTCCCATTCCAAGCCCTTTATACGATCGAACCAGTTTCTTACATCATAATCGACATCAATATGCTCCACCCCCATTTTATCACAAAATTTCTTATCCTCGGCCTTGCGGATCTCGTATTCTTTTTTGGGGTGAATATTAGGATTATAAAAAAATACAGTAGGTTGAATTTTTGAATTCAACAAAGTTTCCAACACCTCCCCCTCACAGGGCGCACAACACGAATGTAGTAATAAACGATCGTCCTTATTGGGGGTTTCTAAAATCGGTACTTCCGCAGTATTCATGGTAATTAAAATGAAAGTTGATTATTCCCGTAATGATTCCGCCTTAAGCCCACGGCTCATTAAATCCGACAGTGCAAGATAAGGATCTTTCCCTTCATATAAAATACCATAAATCTCACGAAGAATTGGCATTTCAACACCCTGAGAATCACACTTCTCAAAAAAACATCCAGTTGCCCAATACCCCTCGACAACCGTTTTTTGAGTTCTAATAATATCCTTCGGTGTACCCCCTTTCGCTAACGCGAGTCCGAATCTACGATTGCGGCTCCATTCGCCCATGCAGGTCCCAATTAAGTCACCAAACCCACTCAGTCCAAAAAATGTTTCGCTCTCACCTCCAAGTGAAATCCCGAGGTTGATCATTTCATTCATACTCCTTGTAAGAAGTGCGGCTCTTGCATTATCTCCTAAACCCAGTCCGTCTGACAAGCCGGTTGCAATGGCGTATACATTCTTTAAACAACTTCCCAGTGCCACTCCGACCCGATCCTCGGATCTATAAATTCTCATTGTTTTAGAACTTAAATTACTCTGCAGTTGAATCAGTTCATTCTCTTCACAATCCATCGCAAGTACCATCGCCGTGGGCTTATTGACAGCTACATCATGAGCATGACTTGGTCCTGTTAAATAACCAGAACCAATTTTATTGCCTAGCTCTTCCTGGATCACTTCATGAGCAAATAAATTACTATTTGGCTCCAGTCCCTTGCAAAGTGCGATCCCACCTTTTAAATTCCAAGAATCCTCACGAAATAGACGTACCTGTTTACAAGTGTCACGAAGGGCATGAGATGGACACGCAAAAAAGAGGTATTCGGACTCCATGAGAACGGGGCGTAAGGAACAACCAATTTGTAAGTCCTCATCAAAACAAACCCCAGGCAGGTAATCTTTATTTTCTCGTTCCGAAGAAAGAGCAAGGGCATGTTCAACGCGTCGTGGAATCAACGAGACTGAGTGACCGCACTTGGAAAGATAGACCGCCATTGCAGTCCCCCAGGCACCAGCACCAAGCACGCAAAAGTTCATTTTTTCGCGATTGGGTTACTCCTCGTTTTTTGCACATAGCCAGTGAGGGCATTTAACCCATCGAGACCTAAACTTGCACATGGTTTAACAAAAGAAGGCAGTGGGCTCGGGGTAAGTCCAATTAAATCATGGGTGACGAGTATTTGACCATCACACTTATCGCCACTTCCAATACCAATTAAAGGAGGAAGAATTTGAGTGGCTAATTGAGTGGCAATCCGCTCGTCCATCATCTCTGCAATCACGGCAAAACAACCCGCTTCTTCTAAGCTAATGGCATCGGTATACAAACTATCGGCTTCTTCACGACTTGATCCAAATTTACGGTACCCCCCTATCGCCTTAACAGTCTGGGGCAACAATCCAATGTGCCCCATGACTGGAATTCCGGTGGCAACCAGTTTCTCAATATCATCTGCCACATCTTTCCCTCCTTCGATCTTCACTGCATCTGCCCCATTTTGCATAAGTCGACGCGAAGATTCGAGTAATCGATCAAACGAAAGACTCGCTTCACCAAATGGTAAATCTGCGACCACCAAACAACCAGGTTGTCCCCTACGAACGGCAGAAGTGTGATGAACCATATCATCGATCGTAACCGGTATGGTGGTGTCATACCCCAAAAGGGTAGTTCCTACAGAATCACCTACCAAAATAAAATCAACTCCCGCCTTCGAAACAAGTTTTGACATAATTGCATCATAAGCAGTTAAACCCACTATCGATCTTTTCCCCTTCAGTCCGGCAATATATTTGATATTGGGCTTAATCTCGGCGAGATCGACACGATGTCGACGGGGAGATGGTTCACGTGGAGGCTGCGGGCGAGTTGAAACAACAGGTTCAGTAGCTACTTTGGCACTTTCAACAGGTTGGGGTTTTTCTTCACTATCCTGAGTAATTATTTCTTTCTTCTCAACGGGCTTGGCAACCGAACTCTTGGTAGCAGGTTTCTTCTCTTTTACTTTTGATAAGACAACAGGTTTTTTTTTCCTTCTTACCGGCTTCTTAATTTCGGAAGGAGTTTTATCACTCACTACTTCTTTCTTAGAGTCCTCCACAGGCTTTACTTTTTTTTCATCCGGCATGATCAAGACTTTCTTCAAATTTTGTAATATATTTCATAATTAAATTTTTATCATCCTGAGAAAGCGAATTGTTAGATGCCTGTACAGTCTCAAGAATCTGGCCACTCTTCCGGGCTCCCACAATAGCAGAAGTGACTTCTCGGGGACTTAATGCCCAGCACACGGCTAGTTGCCCAATTGTCATCTCTCTTTCTTGTGCGAATAATCGTAACTCTTCTTGCAGAATAAGAAAGGCTTGTAAACCATCTTTACTGTGAAGTGGTTTAACCACGGGGTGATCGGTTTTATGCTTTCTCCAATCATTTTGAGGCAGACTATCCAGCCACTGGTGAGAAATTTTACCGGTTAATACACCGGAGTGCATTGGACTGTAAACCAAAAGACCAGAATTATTTTGATCACACCAGCCCAATACATTCTCTTCGATTTTACGGTCCAACATGCTGTACATGGGTTGATTAGAAGACACTTGAGCCACTGCTTGCAATGCCTCCAGTTCAGGCTGCCAACAATTACATACTCCAGCCCAACGGATCTTACCTGCTTTTTTTAAATCCTGTAATGTTTCCCACGCTTCAATCAAATTCTCGGACGGTACTGGCCAATGGATTTGGTAAAGGTCAATCCAATCGCGGCCCAACCTTTTTAATGAACCGTCCACTTCTTCTAGAATGGTTTCTCTCGAGATAAATCGTTTGGGTTTATTGTCTTCCTCTGGGAGCACGCCACATTTTGTTGCTACAATAATATTGTCATCGTTAAATTCACGAAGTGCCATTCCGACTGCTTCTTCGGCAACCCCAAAACCGTATGCATGGGCCGTATCGATCCAATTAATTCCTTGCTCCAAAGCTTCCAGTATGCAGGAAATTGAATCTTGCTCCTCTTGCTCGCCCCAGCCCATCCCCCAATCACCACCACCAATCGCCCAAGTGCCAAGGCCAATGTCAGATAGCAAAAGATCGGAGTTTCCTAATTGATTTTGTTTCATCGCCAAATTTGTTTATTTAATATTACTTCTAAATCCCTACTACACTATC
>JABGUO010000345.1 GCA_018646565.1 Opitutia bacterium
AAAAAGGAGTGACGATTTGCCTGGAAATGCTCAATAGCCGGGACGATACTGATCCCAATAAAGGACACCCCGGATATCAGGGTGACCACACGGATTACTGTATGGAAATTTTAAATGCAGTGGGTTCGCCAAGGGTGAAACTATTGTTTGATATTTATCATGTACAAATCATGGATGGGGATGTAATCCGCCGGATCGGGGAGTGCGGGGATATGATCGGACATGTGCACACCGCGGGCAATCCGGGGCGGGGCGAACTTGATGATAAACAGGAAATTAATTACCCTCCAATTATGAAGGCATTACTGGATATCAAATATAAAGCCTTTGTGGGGCAGGAATTTATTCCCACCCGCGATCCAGTCAAAGGCTTGACCGAAGCGGTCGAGCTTTGTGATGTGTAAAAAATAAATCCTTTATTATTGCACTTTTTTATTCCACTTACTACTCCTAGGGGAGTGGTGATTTGGAGATGGGAAAAGTAAAGTATATTGATCTTTTTTGTGGTGTCGGTGGGTTTAGGCATGCCTTGAAATCCCCCGGAATTCAGTGTGTGTTTTCTTCGGATATTGATCCGGATGCCCGGTTGATTTACGCCCAAAATTGGGGCGAAGAACCAGCGGGTGATATTGGTCAGGTGGGGGTTGCAGAAATCCCTCCCCATGATGTGCTTTGTGGCGGTTTTCCCTGCCAGCCTTTTAGTATATCCGGGAATCAGGGTGGATTCGAAGATGCACGGGGTACATTATTGCACGAGATTTTACGGATTGCACGGCACCATCAACCCAGTGTTCTTTTTTTGGAAAATGTAAAGAATTTCCTTGGTCATGCGGATGGGAAAACCCTTGCTACTACTTTGAGTTTGTTAAATCGGGCGGGATATCAGGTACATTATTCCCTACTCAATGCCTCCCGTTATGGAGTCGCTCAAAAGAGGGAACGGGTTTATTTTGTCTGTTTTCGAAAAGAGCTGGGAATCGAGGATTTTCCATTCCCTGAACCAAGCGACGAGGATGTGGCGGTGGAGGATATTTTATTATCCAAGGGCGACCCCAGGCTTCATGATCTGATCATCGAGCGAACCGACTTACGGTTGAAAGAAAAACTACCCGTGCAAAGAGAAAACCGAACACTTCGAATTGGCACCGTGGGGAAGGGCGGACAGGGTGAACGGGTATACAGTCCGAAAGGCCATGCAATCACCCTTTCTGCATTTGGCGGTGGGATTGGGGCAAAAACGGGCATGTATTTAATCGACGGGCAAATTCGCCGGCTCCATCCGGAGGAGTGCCGTCGCCTGATGGGGTTTCCCGATGGTTTTACACTGCACGACCGGCCTAATGTATGCTATAAACAATTTGGCAATTCCGTGGCCGTGCCAGTGGTGCGAAAAATCTTTCAATCGATTCTGCCTATACTGAGTGGGCGGACTTTGCAGGCGGCCTAGTGCTGACTTTTTGATGGAGGTTACTACAAATGCAATTCCCTGGAAAGGGTCCGCGGTGGAAAGCAGTGTGGATTGGTTGGTGTCCCAGTCCAGCAGAAAGCAATTTATTGATTTATCCCGCCTTTGGGTAATTACTCAAACGAGCGGCGCTTCGCGTCGGTTAAGTGAAGCCCTCGCCCAATATGCGGAGGAGCAGTCCACGGCTTGCCTTTTGCCGAGGTGGAGCACGCCGGGCTCCCTGATTAAACCGGAGGGAGATTTCCTGGATGGGTTTCGTATTGCCACCCCCATCCAGGTACTTGCCAAGTGGGTTGAAATTCTGAAGGAAAATGATCTATCCCAATACCCCGATCTGTTTCCCCGGTTACCCCAGGAGCTCGATGTTTCGTGGGGGCTTTCGATGGCCGGTGCATTGGTGAAGTTACGGGAGACCTTGGCTGAGGCAAACCATGACTGTCAATCTGTGGAACAGAGCCGGATAACTGAGAAGTGGGCCGAGCAGGACAGGTGGTCGGATTTGGCCAGACTGGAAAAAGTATACCGGGAAAAATTGGAGGGTGGAGGAATGATTGATCCAATGGATGCGAGGAGAAGATGGGTTCGTCAATCTGTGGTCCCGAAGGGTGTGAAATGTATTGTTTTATTAGGGGTTTCCGGATTTCCGGAACTGGGGAAAACGGCTTTGGAAAATGCGGCTAAGCAGGGAGCGGATTTACAGTCAGTCATTTTTTGTTCCAATGAGGAGGACCTTACTTCATTTGATGAATTTGGCCGACCCTTACGGGCAGCTTGGGAGGCAAGACCGCTTGGGTTATCCAATGATCAGTTAAACTTGGTGTACGGTCCACAGGAACAGGCCAATTATGCCAGAGACTTGATCCATACAGAAACGGGGGCTTGTATGGAAAGTCTAAATATTGGCGTGCTTGATCCCGAGGTCAAGGACGTCCTGATTTCAGCTGGGAAGTCTGAACACAACTTACCGGTTTTTTATGACCCGGAGGGTACACCGGGGATACAGGCCCCGTTACACAGTTGGTTGAAAGCGGTGCATGAATTATTGGCGAGTGGAGAGATGAATACAGCTACTCAATTATTGCGTTTTCCACAGACTCTTTCCTGGCTCGAAAGTAGAGGGGTTGAGCCCGATGTTCGGGTTTGGTTTAAGGAATTAGACAAATTACACGCCAAGCATCTTAGCCGAACACTGGAGGATGGGATTCAGTTTGCCCGTCGTTCGAATTCTGTGGTTACTGAGGCTTTGGAAAAATTGGCGGGCTTGGTCGAGGATTTACAGTCCGGTTCATTTGAAGATAAGATCAAGGATCTGTTGCGTGGGGCTTTATGCTCTAATCCCCTGGATCGGGGAAAGCCGGAAGACCAGTCATACATTCAGTTACTTCCCAAGCTCGCCAACTGGTTGTTGGAATTATCCCAAGTCTCCGGGATTAGTTTGCAGGAACGTTTTTCAATTATTTTGGGCTTGGTTGGGAGCGAAGCATGGACCAAGGAGGAGACTGGTGAGGAAATGATGTTGCATGGTTGGCTGGAATTGCCTTGGGCGGATTCCCCCCACCTAGTGGTACTGGGATGTAATGATTCTTTTTTACCTGCCTCTTTGCCGGTAAACACATTTGTACCACAATCCCTGAGGCAAGAGCTTGGTTTATGGACGGATGAGGACCGGGCGGGGAGGGACGCTTATTTACTCCACTGGTTGGTGGCCTCCAGAAAGGGGGCACATGGGCGAATTGATTTTGTAATGGGAAAATTCAGCCGGGATGGGACACCCCTTAAGCCATCGGCTTTCTTTTTTCTATGCGATCCTGAGGATGAACATGAGCTACCAAACCGCACGGAAAAACTCTTTGGTGAGGTGCCCCCGGAAGGAGAAAATCCGGCATGGGCTTATCCGTGGAAACTTGTCCCCGGAGAACATGAGCCGGTTCGCCGTATTTCAGTGACCCAGTTCAGTTCTTTTTTGAGCTGC
>JABGUO010000346.1 GCA_018646565.1 Opitutia bacterium
AATTCTGAGGCCGACATCCAAAGGGAGCTTGGTAAAGTGGCGAGCTATGCAAGTTTTTGGTACATGTCACTGCACACCCTTCCACACAGAAAAAGTTTGGATTATAAGAATCATCCATCGAGCGATGCACTTGCCATTCGACATGCGGTAAAGCTTTGCAAGGAACGGGGTATCAAGACAGAGTTAGTACTATGGCAGGTCCCCTTATGGATGAACGGGGGTAAGACTTATCCTGACTTTAATAAAATGCCCCCCGACGACCAGGCGATTTACGACATGGTGAAAGCAACAGTGCAGTGGTTCGGTGAGGATGTGGATTACTATGCCATCTTTCACGAGGCCAATCACCCGAAGTATTGGGAAGGAACATGGGATGAATTAATGAAACTTTTTATTCTGCCCGCGGCACGGGCGATTCGGGACTACGAGAAAGAAACCGGTGATATCAAAGTCGTTTCCACTGCAGGATTATCGCCCTCTCGTGATTGTAAAAAATGGTATAATGTACAGTTGGAATCAGCTGAATTGATGGGATTGATTGATAACTTTGCTCTTAATCTCAGTGACTTTAACAACGGTTGGGGTGGAGGCATTCCAACCTGGGTAACCTCGGTGTGGAGCCAAATGGAATACATGGACAAGCGCCTCCATGAGGAAGGCTACTCTGATAAGGGAATCGTCGCGGCAGAAAGTTGGATTTGCTGGGATGGAAAACGAACAGTTCACGGACCGGAAGCAAGCGGGGATACAGTCGAATCAACCCTGCGTATTTTCGGTGAGTGTATCCAGCGTGGACTAAGCCTAACTAATCTGCCCTGGACGGATAACAACAGTGCCTGGACCATGGGCCTTACCAAACGCATTGACTACAACGGTCGACTGGCTCTTTTAGGGGAAAAACTAAATCCCAACTTCACCGGAGGACCGACGATTGCAACTCGCAAGTTAAACCTGGTGGGCAGTGATGAGAAATTCACCATAAAAAACGATTCTTCATCATTCGCTAATAATAAATTTGGTGCCCCTTATGCCGTGGCCGACGATCCCAATCATACGCATTATTACATTTGGCGTTGGTTTGCCCAACTGTCCGGAGGGCAAAACGAGTGCGTCCATCACGCCGTTGTTGGGGAGGAAGGGAATGACATTATACTTACCGGGGTAAAGGACAAAGACTTCATGCGGATGAGTTCCTACGATCGTACAGCCGATCGATTCATCGTGTTGGTGGCACAGCGTAAAGAGAAAAAGGATCCTTGTGAACTGACTATTTCCATTCCAGCATCCATCAAGAAAGGAGCCCGTTACAATCGGGACGAAAAATTTGTCGGCGAAGGATTCAAGGAAGGCGAAAAAGTTCGAGTGGTATGGACCACAGAAGATGTCGAACCCAAAACAGGCTATCGCAAGAACAAGATTTCCGGGGATACAAATGTGGTACAGGTTAGGGATGGAAAGCTAACTTTTAGTATTCCCGAATCCCGTCGCCTGACATCGATAGTTTTCGAATCAATACTGTAGGGAACAAATTTCGTTTTGACATATTTAGCTCAACCCTACAATCAATTTGAGTTAATCACTTTACTTCTTTTTTTCCCATAGTTTATCTTTTAATGTTAGAAATATCCTCTCTAAATCCTTACTGATTAAATAATTTCATCTTCATGTCAGAATCTGAAAAATCTCCTTCCAAAAATCGACGCCGTAATTTCATTCAAAATTCGATAGTGGGGGCCTCCACTTTTGCTAGCCTAAGCGTTGCCTCCACCGCTCACGCCGCCGTAGAAAATACAGAGAAGGATTTTGAACCAGAAATAATCAATGAAATTGATGTTCTGGTGGTAGGTAGTGGATCTGCTGGTATTACCGCGGCCCTCCAAGCTGGTCGAGCAGGGGCTAAAACTCTACTGATCGAAAGAAGTTTTCAACTGGGTGGAACCACCACCACTGGAGGCGTCGCATACCCGGGTCTTTTTGATGCTTGGGGGAAACAGGTGATTGCCGGAATCGGCTGGGAATTGGTCAAGGAAAGTGTCGAATTGGACGGAGGGAAGTTTCCCGATTTCTCGAAAGTACCCCGTGCTCACCATCATAACCAGATACAACTAAACCAATTTATTTTCTCCCTCCTCGCAGAAGAAAAATGCCGGGAGTCCAATATTGATATCGCCTACTATGAATTTCCAACCCGCGTGATCAAAAGCAACGGCGGATGGCAGGTAGACTGCATGGGCTTTGGCACCAAACGGCGAGTATTATGTAAA
>JABGUO010000347.1 GCA_018646565.1 Opitutia bacterium
AGTTAATCATATTCGAAATAATTTTCGTGGTGAAATTTCAATTAGCGACCTAGTGGAGATATCTGGAATTCCTCATCGAAAACTGCACCGTGGATTTGTCGAGTTGTTCGGCACTGCTCCTATGCAATTCATAACGAGAACACGAATTGAGGCTGCTTGTGATGATTTACTTTCATCCAGTAAGAAATTATCCATTATCGCTGGGGAGAACGGCTTTTACGACCAGAGTTCTTTCACGCAATTATTTAGAAGGCAAATGAAAATAACGCCCTTAAAATATAGAAAACAAAGAGGCTTTATTTAGGATTTATAATCCGCTTCCGTAAATTTTTATTCTACGAATGTAAACTTCTGAATGTTCTTCAGCGATTGACCACCAATTGAGATTATCTGTATTTGGAACGGAACCATTTTCAAAAGCTTCCACCAACCTAGCACCTTCCATGGATAGTACCCTAACCATAACATCCATAACATCTGGGAATAGGTAGAAGGTTTTATTGTTTAGAGTTTGATAAGTATTGTAGGAGGTAGCCATAAATTCTTGTGCAAGTAGATTTCCTGGGGAACTTAAATCAATGGGAGGAAAAATCTGAACCAAATTTCCCGTACCAAAACTGTTTTCTTCTAAATGGTAGGCTCTGATTCCAAAATCTATAATGTTAGAAGCTAGAGAAAAGGATGTTGGTGAATAATCAGTCCCGTCTGTTACGATCGGATTAGTTATGGAGGAAGGAATTCGCGGAGTGCCTAAATCGCTAGGATCAAGAGAGATCAAGGATGCTGATGAATTGTACCCGCCATCAGGGTGGAGATTGTAGCCAGCTTCAAAGGTGTTTCTAGCGGATACATCAGATCTAAACAGTTGATATTTTGCTCTAGATGAAGGAGATCCAGTCAATCCGTATCGAAGAATTTGATAACCGATAGCACGTGCAGAGCCATGGTTTTTTGCATTTGGGTCTAATTCTGGAGATTGAGAGAAAAAACGTAACCAACAACCCGCAACACCAAAACGGGATTCTAAAAAAGGACCCTGCCCAAGTGCATCAATCTCTGAATCTGTTAATTCTTCACTTGGCCAGTCCAAACCAACTATTCGAAGAGAATCAATCTGGCTTTTACCATTACTACTAATGGACGGATTTACCCATGAACCGCCGCTGTTTTCATTATCGTTAAGTAAAGATATGGCCATCCATACATTTCCATCATTTCTGTAGAGGGCGCATTGAAGATCTTCCTGAACCTGATCGAGTACAAATTGCGCAATTTGATTCGTTTCGATTGTGGATGTTGACTTTGACTGAGTCTCGAGAACTTGGGTAGAAATTAAAAGAAGCATTCCGGAAAGAAGAGCAGTTACCGAGACTGCTACGAGCAATTCGATGACCGTAAAGCCCTGTGTCCGTGTTAATGGAGGAATCGTTTCTTTCATTAAGAGATGAATTTAGTACTAACCTTTAACCAGGCAAGTAAAGAGCCAATTTAATTATCAGCAATTATGCGATATGCCCCATGGCTTCTCCGAACCTAAAGTAAGTTTCATAACCTTTGGCTGATTGTTCCAGAAGTTCCTCACGGAAATTTATTCGATTCTTAGGAAAGATAGTCATGACGCAAGAACCGCCAAAAGAAAAATATCCAAATTCATCTCCTTTTCCGACAATTGAATTTTCATTTGCGGTAATGTGAACAGATCCCACACAAGTTGCTCCGATTAGAAGTTGAACCACTTTTCCTACCTGTTCGTTTTCCACAATTGAGAGGTATCTCTTATTTTCCCAAAAAATTGAGATTCTCTTTCTAAGAGCGATTGGATTTACGGAGAATAAACTACCGTTGATTAATCTGTTATTACTCACTTTGCCAGGAAGTGAAAAGTGAAATCGATGGTAATCCACAGGGCATAGGCGACTAATAACCATGGATCCTTCTCTAAAGGTATTTACCAAGTTCTCAGACCCTAGTAATCTAGTAAGATCAAACTCCTGTCCCTTGGCATACACTTGGGAAACTTTTGATAAGTCTGGCAGGACTAAATGCCTACCATCTGCAGGGAAGACAACTGAAGCTTGGGACGGATGAACTGGTCGAGCTTGGGGTTTTAATTTTCGGAAAAAAAATTGATTAAAGCTTTTGTAGCTGGCGGTGTTCTCTAAAA
>JABGUO010000348.1 GCA_018646565.1 Opitutia bacterium
GTCCATGACTAGGGGCATTAAAATAAGTACAAAGAACTTGACCATTGTTTAACTTGATAAGGTTAGGCCAACCACATGCGTTTGTTGCAATTACTACAAGTTGATTCATAAATTCAACAAACTTTACCAAGCGAACTCCATCGTCAATTGCTTATTTATGTGAGAGCCTTTTGTAAAATCCCCGAAAACACTACTTCCAAATTTGACAATAACTCCATTTATGGAATCCTAGGATGCAATGGTTACAAAATACCTAACCTTCATATTTTCATATTTCCTTTTATTTAATCCATTAAAAGCGGTAAATCAGGCAGATTTTTTTGAATCAAGAATTCGACCTGTGCTTGCTGAAAATTGCTACGATTGTCACAACAGTATAAATAAATCAAAGTCAGGATTAATTTTAGATTACAAAAATGGACTTATCGAGGGTGGCGATAGGGGGTCAGCAATATCTTTAAAGAACCCCAAGGAAAGTTTGTTGCTCAAAGTAATGGGGCATGAAATAAAAAACCTAAAAATGCCTAAGGGAGGACCGAAGCTTTCAGATTCTGTAATCTTGGATTTTGAAAAATGGATCTCTAATGGTGCTTATGACCCTAGAGAAAAACCGCCAACTGCAGAGCAATTTGCCAATGAAACTTCATGGGAAAAAATTCGCGAAAAAAGAAAGTTATGGTGGAGCTTTCAACCTATCCGTAAAGTAGAGACTTACTCCGCGAAGAAAGAGCACCCAGTAGATCAATTTCTTAATAAAAAGATAAAGGATGCAGGACTAGTACCAAACAAGACAGAGGAAACTTTATCGATTTTAAGAAGATTATCCTACGCATTAACTGGGCTGCCCCCATCTATTGAAGAACAAAATCGCTTCACGGAGTTATCGATGGAAGGCATGGATAAGGCGGTTAATGAATTCAGTAATATAATGCTGAATAGTCCTCAGTTTGGAGAAAGGTGGGCTAGGCATTGGATGGACTGGGTTCGCTATGCAGACTCCCACGGCAGTGAAGGGGACCCCCAGATTCCAAATGCATTTCGCTATCGTAATTACTTAATCCGTGCACTTAATGCAGACATCAGTTTTGATCAACTTGTCCTTGAACATATAGCTGGTGATCTACTCGAAAAGCCAAGGATTAACAAAGTTCTCGGGATTAATGAATCTACTATCGGAACCGCACAACTTCGCTTTGTACTTCATGGCTTTGCTCCTACGGATGCATTGGATGAGCATGTGCGCTTTACCGATGACCAAATTGATACCGTAACAAAGGCCTTTCTCGGTCTGACCGTATCGTGTGCCCGCTGTCATCACCATAAGTTCGATGCGATCAGCCAAGACGATTATTATGCATTATTCGGTATTCTCTCCAACGGTCGGCCTGCACAGAAAGTAGTAGATGATCCTTCAACCTTACATGAGTATAAAGATAAACTTACCTCTCTAAAACAGGAGATTAAGAACGAATTCGTACAATCGTGGATGAAAATCGATATCGAAAACGAATTAAAAAATAGTACTCAGAAATTATTGCCTTCCGATCAAGCTCTCGACTTTCTAATGCCATGGAAAAAACTTCATACTCTTAAAGCTCAGGAATTCTCAAAGGAGTGGGAACGATTAAAGAAGCAGGTTGAAGAGAGCAGAAACCGAATTGTTTCGTGTCGCCATAATTCCAGCAAAAGTTATTGGAACCTTGGCTTTCAGGAGACTTACGCAAAATGGAAAAAGAGTGGAACAGGACTGAACGAACATTCATCAAAAGCAGGGCAATTCTCCCTCAACTTTAAGGGTGAAGAGATAATACATAATATCATGCCAGCTGGTGTTTACACTCATCTGTTTAGTACCAAACAAAATGGAACCCTTTCTTCTCCCCGATTTAAATTTGAAAAAGGCAACCTTTGGATTCGAGTTATCGGAGACAAAGGTACTACCGTTCGATACTCAGTATGGAATTATCCGAGAAGAGGGACCGTATACCAAAAATCCTCCCCCGAGCCTAAGGTAGAGAAATGGATCCGTTTTAAAACGGACTACTGGGCAGGAGAAACTGGATACCTCGAAGTAACCACCAACCGTGACCATCCAGTAGAAGCAGGAAATGCTGAACGCTCTTGGTTTGGCGTAACAGAGGCTTTGTATGTCCCTCATGATGAACCTGCACCAAGAGATGAGGTATCTGAAATTCTCTCTCCTTTATTTACCACTTCTTTACCCGCAACAAACACACAAGATTTAGCAATTCTATATGTCCGAGTAATTAAGGATGCAATCAAAGCTTGGGAAGATAATTCCATAACTGATACTCAAGCTAGAATTCTTAATTCATTGATCAAACAAGGCATACTACCCAATACCCAAAAAGAAGTACCATCCTGTAAAAATTTCATTTCGAAATATCGAAAAATTGAATCCCTGATCAAAGCACCACGCCTAGCTCCAGGATTACTGGACGGAGAACCATTTGAACAAGCATTATTCGAAAGAGGAAACCACAAGAAGCCAACGCATAAAGTACCAAGAAGATTTTTGGAGGCGATTGATCCTACTCCCTACCCCAGGGATTCCATTGGCAGATTAGAATTCGCAAAAGATCTGTTGCGAAAAGATAACCCTTTTACATCTCGGGTGATCGTAAATCGGATTTGGCACCATTTATTTGGCCACGGGATTGTCAGAACACCTGACAACTTCGGTAGATTGGGAGAAAAACCCACACACCCGGAACTCCTAGATTTCCTCGCCACCAAATTTAGGCGAGATGGGTGGTCTATTAAAAGTATGATCAAGTTTCTTGTTACAACCAAAGCTTTTCGGGCATCCTCAAAACCTTCCGCTAAAGCACAACAGAGCGATCCAAACAACTTACTACTTTCTCATGCTAATCTTCGCAGGCTAGAAGCCGAAGCGATTCATGACTCCATGCTTTTAGTTTCGGGTAGAATCAAATTAGACAGGGTTGCTGAAGGTATCTCCGAACCCTCTAACAGTGTAAGAAGATCGGTTTACAGACAAGTGAAACGGAATTCATTAGACCCATTTCTATCTGTTTTTGATGCACCAGTCCCCTCCTCAACCAAAGGCAGGCGTGATATTACAAATGTACCTGCTCAGTCACTTACGCTGATGAATGACCCCCTGGTGATTAGAGCAGCAAGAGAATTTGCAAACTTACACAGGAGTGGCGATTTAAAAGACAAGATAACCGTTATGTTTCGAAACTCCCTCGGAAGAAATCCGACTCAAAATGAGATCAAGCAATCAATCGATTACTTAACGGTCTCGGAACAGGAAAGTGCGAAACAAAAAAATATAATACTGAGATTGAACGAGCAGAAATTAAACCTAAGCAAAGAGATTTCACGAATCATTGACCCTGTTCGGGAGAAATTAATCGAAAGCAAAAAATCTTCTAAAGGTCCGACAATGAAGGATTCCCTTGATCCAGTTCTTCAATGGAACTTTGAAAGCGGACTGAAAGATCAAATACTAGGTCTGAAAGCCAACCTCAAAAATGGTGCTACTTTAGAAAATGGCAGATTAATTCTTCGCAAAGGAGGACACGCAGTAACCGATACCCTACCAGTAGCAGTTGCCGAAAAAACACTTTCTACTTGGGTAGAATTAGATAGTCTCGGTCAAAGAGCCGGTGGAGTGATCACAATACAAAGCTCGAGTGGTAGTGTTTTTGATTCGATTGTCTTTGGCGAAAAAGAGACAAGGAAATGGATGTCAGGGAGTAATGGTTTTTCCAGAACAAAGCCATTTCCTTCCGCACCCCCCGAAAATATTGCACATAACGAATTAGTTCATATTGCTATAACTTATTCCCGTAATGGAAAAATCACTGGATATCGAAATGGAAAAATGTATGGGAAGCCATACACTACAAGTCTTTACAAGTACCAAAAAAATAAATCTGTACTTACCTTTGGTGTCAGACACCTCCCGGCTAGTCCTCAACGTATGTTACACGGTAGTATCAGCAAGGCTTCTGTTTATGACCGAGCCCTTACTGAAAGTGAAATCAATACAATCTTTCATCCAGATTCGTATGTAACTTTTAAGGATGTAGAGAAGTCTTTATCTATTGAAGAAATGAACCTGTACACAAAACTTACTACACAACGAAATTCTTTAGAAAAAAGACTCCTACGGCTTGAGGCTAACATAGTTGCAGATAAACCAAAACTTCAAGATCTAGCACTCGCCCTTTTTAATATGAAAGAATTCATTTATTTAAAATAAACTTCCTATGAACAGTCTACTAAGTCGTCGTAAAATGCTCACCACTTGCTCAAGTGGCTTTGGCATGCTTGCCCTCCAAGGACTACTTGGGCAAAACCAGCTTTCAGCAAAACCCCACTTCACACCCAAGGCTAAAAGCGTAATCTTCTGCTACATGTCCGGTGGAGTTTCGCATATCGATACATTTGATCCGAAACCAACCCTTAATAATTTTGCAGGGCAACCCATGCCCGGCAAGGTCGAGCGTACCCAATTCAATAATAACGGAAATGTTTTCCCCTCTCCCTTCAAATTTAAAAGGTACGGACAAAGTGGAATTCCGGTTAGCTCAATATTTCCACGAACCGCTGAAATGATTGATGAAATTGCCGTGATTCGCTCGATGACCAGCAAAGTCAACGAACATGCACAGGGAAACTATGCGATCCATACTGGTTTTCCTTTCATGGGACACCCCACCGCAGGGGCTTGGGTAAATTATGGGCTTGGTAATCTCAATCAGAACTTGCCTGGCTTTGTTGTTCTACATAGCGGCGGATCGGTTCCACCCCATGGGGGAGTTGGATTATATGGAAGTGGATACCTTCCCGCAAATAACCAAGGATCTATTCTCCAGGTCGATAAAGATGAACCAATAATAAATGTAACGCCAAGAGAATCAATTTTCTCACAACGTAAAAGATTAGATTTTCATAAATCCTTCGATCAACAATTTCTGCAACAAGTAGGAAATAATCAACAAGTTGAGGCTGCCATTCAAAATCATGAAGTTGCATATAAAATGCAGGCTGCCGTTCCCGAGTTGTGTGAGATCCAAGGAGAAACAGAAGCCACCAAAAAACTTTATGGCTTAGATTCTTCAGATATTCAAAAAGCAAGTTATGCAAAGCAGTGCCTTTTGGCTCGAAGGTTAGTGGAAAGAGGTGTTAGATTCGTTGAATTAAGCTGCTTGACGGAAAAACTTGGAGCGGGAGGAGCAGCTAACCCATGGGACCAGCATGGTGTTTTAGAAAAAGGACATTCGGCCATGGCTCACCAGGTAGACCAACCGATAGCCGGCTTACTTCAAGATTTAAAAGTCCGTGGTCTGCTAGACGAGACTTTGGTTATTTGGGCAGGTGAATTTGGACGTACTCCATTCTCCCAAGGATCTGATGGAAGAGATCATAACCCGTATGGGTTCTCCATTTGGATGGCTGGTGGAGGAATTAAAGGTGGAACTGTATATGGATCAACAGATGAATTTGGGTATCATGCTACCGAAAATAAATGTGACTTTTATGACCTTTGGGGAACGGTGCTACACCTGTTAGGATTGGATCATGAAAACCTGACCTTTCGGCATGGTGGTCGCGATTTACGACTTACCGATGTTCACGGGCGGGTACTGAACCCAATTCTTGCGTAAACCAAAGTAGGGAAGAATATTAAAACTTCTTTCCCAATGAACTACAATATTCGATAAAACCAGTTGCTTGATCACGTAACCTTTTATCCAAATCTTCACAGACAACCCCTTTATCCTTATCGACTGATTTATAGACTGCCGGTACAAATACGCGCTTTGGAAAATTATAGGCATTACGATAGCCAAACACTTGTTGTAAGTGTTCGACAGGTCGAAGTGCGCCAAACTGTCCGGACGCGATACCCACATAACAAATAGGCCTATTTTCAAAGCTTTCAGGAAAAGGCAACATATCGATAAACAATTTTAAAGCCCCGCTCATACTTCCATTATACTCTGGAGTTACCACAACTAAGCCTGAAGAATTTAGAATGAAATCTGTAAACTCCTCTACTTTTTTCGGTTTATTTGTATAGGCTTGAGGAGAAAAAGTTTCTGGAGGAAGATCGCTCAATTCTAAAACTTTATGTTCTACGCCAAGCTCTTGGTAAACCTGCCCCAACCAGTTAGTCAAAACAGAAGACAAACTACCTTCCCGATTTGTTCCTACAAGAAGCGAGATCATGAGGCCGTTTTTTGTATAAAGGAGTGCAATTGCTGGTAGTCAGATACAATAGGCATATCAGGATACTCGCTCACTAAGGAACTTGGCGGATTAAATAAAGTACAATAATCGGCAGTCTTTAACATTCCAATATCATTATAACTATCTCCCGATGCGATGACTTCAAAGTTAAGTTTTTGCAGATACTGTACCGATTTTCTTTTATGGTCAGCCAGTCTCAATTGAATCGCTTTTATTTTATTATTCTCATCCACGACAAGCTCATGGCAGAATAAAGTAGGATACCCTAACTTTTTCATCAACGGACCCGCAAACTCTTTAAAGGTATCTGATAGAATAATTAATTCATAATTCTCTCTAATCGTCTCTACAAATTCGAATGCACCCGGAAAAGGATTTAATGTGCCAATAACCTCTTGTATTTCTGTTAGAGTGAAACCATTCTTGTCCAGAATATCCAACCTATATTGCATGAGCACCTCGTAATCGGGCTCATCTCTAGTAGTACGCTTTAATTCATGGACTCCCGTTTCTTCCGCAAATGCTATCCAAATTTCGGGAACTAGTACTCCTTCTAAATCTAGGCAAACAACCTGCATCAAAATTATGGTAACGAGGTTTCGCCCATCAAGAAACGATCGCATTCTCTTGCAGCTGCCCTACCTTCATTAATTGCCCAAACAATAAGTGACTGGCCTCTTCTCATGTCACCAGCAGAAAAGACTCCTTCAATGTTTGTGTTAAATTTTCCATATTCAGCGTGAATATTGGATCGCGAATCTCTTTCTAGCCCTAATTCCTCCGCAATGATATCTTCGGGTCCAAGAAAGCCCATAGCTAAAAATGCAACTTGTGCTGGAATTTCGCGCTCTGAACCTGGAACCTCCACGGGTGTAAAGCGCCCATTGTCTTGCTTCCATTCAATTTCATGGATCAGAACGGCCTTTAAATTGCCATTTTCATCTCCGACAAATTTCTTTGTTGCTGTTAAATAATTTCGAGGATCATCGCCAAAAATTTCTTTCGCTTCTTCTTGGCCGTAATCCATCTTATAAACTTTAGGCCATTCAGGCCATGGGTTATCAGAAGCACGTTCTTCCGGAGGTCGCGGCATAATTTCGAGTTGCGTAATACTTGCACAACCATGTCGCAATGAAGTTCCGACGCAATCAGTACCAGTATCTCCACCACCTATTACAACTGCATCTTTTCCCTTCGCCGCTGTCTCAAATGAGGTAATGTCTTTGAGTTCCAAAAGTCCTTGAGTGTTTTTGGTTAAGAACTCCATCGCAAAATGAACCCCATTAAGTTCACGTCCTTCAACAGGGAGATCCCTGGGTTTCGTAGCACCACAACAAAGCAAGACCGAATCATAATCTTCCAGTAATTGTTTGGCGGGCATATCTTTACCAATCTCAGTGGATACTACAAATTCAATTCCTTCCTCACTCAATAAATCGACTCGCCGTTGTACAATTTCCTTATCTAATTTCATATTAGGAATTCCATAAACAAGTAGACCGCCAATTCGGTCTGCCCGCTCGAAAACCGTTACTAAATGCCCAGCTTTGTTTAATTGATCTGCCGCCGACAAACCTGCTGGTCCTGATCCCACAACTGCAACCTTTTTACCCGAACGGGACTTGGGAGGTTTTGGCTTTACCCACCCTTCCGCAAAGCCTTTATCAATAATGGAACATTCAATACTTTTAATTGCCACCGGTGGTTCAATGACGCCCAGTACACAAGACCCCTCACAAGGTGCAGGGCATACCCGACCGGTAAATTCGGGAAAATTATTTGTTTTGTGAAGCCTCTCTAAAGCATCCTCCCATTTATTGTTATAAACAAGATCATTCCATTCCGGGATCAAGTTGTTAACCGGGCATCCACTTGCCATATTGCTTATTGTCATTCCAGTATGGCAATAAGGTGTTCCACAATCCATACACCTCGCCCCCTGAACACGAACCTTCTCTTCTTCAAAAGGTTCATGTATTTCATTCCAATCTTTTACACGCTCGGTTGGAACACGATTTGGTATTGGTCGTCTTTCATGTTCTAAAAATCCTGTAGGCTTACCCATAACTTTTTTTTAAATCTCCTTAGTGAAGTTTATATTAATGACCGGCGGCCACATTTTCTTCGAATGCTGCCTGAGCTGCATCATCTCCTTTTAATCCTCGTTCTTCTGCTTTTTTCAATGCCAGTAAAACACGTTCATAATCTTCGGGTAAAATTTTGATAAACTTATTCGAAAATGTTTCCCAATCTTCAAGAATATCTTGTCCTCTTTGCGAACCCGTATAATCAACATGCCTTACGATCAATTCTTTGACCTCGAGGATTTCCGAATCATCACATTCTACCAATGGGTAGACTTTTACCATTTCATGGTTCAATCTTTTGTTCGAAAATTGGCCATCCTCATCAAGGACATAAGCTACTCCGCCAGACATACCGGCTGCAAAGTTTCTCCCTGTCTTGCCAAGGCATAAAACAAGTCCTCCTGTCATGTACTCACATCCATGGTCACCAAGCCCTTCAACAACTGCTTTGACACCTGAGTTTCTTACGCAAAACCTTTCTCCTGCCACTCCGGCGATATATGCCTCACCCCCTGTGGCTCCATAAAAACATACATTACCCGTGATTATATTTTCATGAGCAACAAAAGATGAATTCTCGGGTGGTTTTACAATTATCTTAGCCCCGGATAAGCCTTTTCCACAGTAATCATTCGTGTCACCCTCGACTTTAAAAGTCATGCCATTAGGGCAAAAAGCACCTAAGCTTTGCCCAGCAGAGCCATTTAACTTTATAGTAATAGTATCATCTGGTAATCCAACTGGACCAAATTTCCTGGAAACTTCGGCTCCTGTTATAGTACCCACCACACGATCGGTGTTCACTATAGGTAAATCAATTTCGACTGCTTCACTATTCTCAAGTGCTGGTTTAGAAGCATTCAGGATCTCTCTGAGATCAAGGGAATTATCGAGCAAATGGTCTTGCTTCATTTGACAGTATGTCCCCACTTCAGGACCCACATCAGGACGGTATAAAATTTTTGAATAATCAAGACCCTTTGCTTTCCAATGATCCACCGCGTTACGGAGTTCTAGCCTGTCCACCCGGCCAACCATTTCATTA
>JABGUO010000349.1 GCA_018646565.1 Opitutia bacterium
AAGATCAAGGAATACATTACCAGCAAGGTGCCCGACCTCAGAGTCTGTTAAAGCCCGATTATAGACCATAACCTCATCAAGAAGGATATTTTGGATGCCAGTTATAAAGTTTAGGTTGGAGGTTGGTGTAACCACCGGATTGTTATTACCCGAACCTCTTAGCTCTCCATTTACGAAAATATTCGCATTTTGTTTCTTATATCTAAGAAGTATATGAACCCACCTGTCCTGGAAAGTCTGCGACGTGTTGGTAACTATTCCTAATCCAGTACTCAGAATATTTAGACCAATATTATTATTGAGAATTGAAACATTGAAATCGCCGGCACGAATTTCCATATTATGATTCGCTTCTACGCCTTGTGCCCAAAAAGAGAAAGTAAATTCTGCGTTTGCACTTGAGTCACAAATAGGTGGATTATTAACTACTCCTACTGTATCGTTTTCTCCAAAACCAATTGAGCGATTCTTCGTTCCCCAAAAACTTCTTTGAAGGGAATCTAATCCCCCAAGTCTTGTAACATTTAAGTCGTTACCTTGTGTTGAGTTATCTTCTAAAAGAAACCAATTAGGAGCAGCAACTTCAGGGAATGTGGTCCCATTTTCCTCGTCCATTTTCCAATAAGCCACCAAGCCGTCCTCGATTGGTAAGTTAAATCCTGAAGTCGGCACCAAGCTGCCGTCATTGAAAAGACTTTCCGATTCATCAAAGGACCAATAGGCAATTGGTTTGGTGGGATAAAGGGCAACTGCAAGGGTGGAATTGGGATCGTATTCAATACCTTGATTGACCATGGCTGGGGTTTCCAAGATATTACTTTTCTTCCAAGCAGGGTCATTTTTGGGATTTTTTGCCCGAGTAGAAGAGGTGTAATTTGCTTCCATGCCAGCGCCAAAAACGACCACATCAGGAATTCCAGGATATCCACTTCCACCACTATTCAAATGACTAATAGTACCAACACCGTCAATGTAAGAGGTGGCAGTTGCATTGGCATCGTTGTTGTAGTCCTCCCAGTAACTTGTTCGGAATATCACGGTGGGAGGTGGATTATCCCGATTCATTCCTCGGCCACCAAAATGAATCGGAACACCGGTAATTGGGTCGATCTTTACAGGGCGTACGATAATCCGGCTTACATTGGTATCTGAAAGTAAACTTTTAGCAGTTGGCTTGGTGATAAGGGACTCTTGTGTTGGATAGGCCAAGCTGTTCACTTGATGTTGTCTGAATAAATCCAAGGTTGTAATGGTCGAAGAATAAATCGAGTCAAAACGGGAAGTTTCAATCAGTTCTACACTGGGAGGTTTGGTGTAACCATTGCCGGGTTCCTCTACCGAGGGAGTGAAGAGTAGATTAAGTTTTAATTGAGCAGGATCATGGTCCCGTTCTTCAAAAAAGCTAAGCGGGTAATCTCGGGTCGAAGAATCAAAAACGAACCGGTGAATTTCGCCACGATGCATCACGATTTGATTATTTTCTTCTGAATCCACCACATAGCGTACATTATTCCCATAAGTGGAATTAATCCGGGATTCTTCCAAGCTTCCCGTTACACTGACTGAATGTTCAATAACTTTCGCTTTTGAAATTACTACTTTTGCACCCTGAATTGCACCC
Source organism: Opitutia bacterium (assembly GCA_018646565.1). Taxonomy (GTDB): domain Bacteria; phylum Verrucomicrobiota; class Verrucomicrobiia; order Opitutales; family Seribacteraceae; genus Seribacter. The sequence goes on from JABGUO010000349.1 coordinate 1,622, forward strand.
TGCGGTGATTTTACTCTGCCCTTAACAATTGACTGGAGGGAATCTTCTGATTTCCCAACCCGTATAGAAATATTTCTCGATGCAATTCCGCCCTTTAGGTCCGACACGACTACCTTTACAACCTGATGACCTAAGCTATTAAATTTTTTGGTAAAAGAATTATTGTTTAAAAAGGTAGGATCACTTATTCCAACCTCATTAATGTACCAGGCATATGCATAATCTGTCCGATTTCCTTCTTTTGGATTAACCGAAAATTCGACCTCTTCATTCAATTCCGGAGTGGTAGTGCTGATATTTAAATCAAAATTGGGTGCTTTGGCATCGCCCGACTTTACCGTTCCAATATTCACAACCACTTCAATATATTCCATTGGTGGAATTCCACCCTTTCGGATAGGAGTAATATGAGAATCGGCTTCATAATCAGAAAAAGAACGTCCTAGTAAAAGAAAAGCATCTTTAAAGTCTTCCCCCAAACTTGTTCCATTGTTTATGAGTCCCTGAGTATTGGGAGTCATATCGAGCAATGTATTTTCAATCCAAGTGGATTGAGCCCTACTGGTACCATTGATAAAACTCAGTCCATATTCGCTGGCGGTTCTTCTGTATGAAACCCAATAAGAGGTCAGCGGTGTCCTTGCGTCTAGTCCAAGGGGAGAATATTGAGACGCTAAAACCTCTAAGCCACGCAATCCGCGATGGGCAGTTTCCGAGAAATTTCTCAATGGTGAAGTTTCATAATTTTCTCCTGAGCCCGCTTTTAATTTAATCCATTCAGAACTTAAATTAAACAAGCTTTCATTTTGATCATCTAGAATCGTAATTACCGGTTCTTCAGAAAATCCTTTGCCAGGAGATGAAATTACCAATTGATAGCCCAAGTTTCCACCTTGCTTGATATAGCCTGAAGTTCCTTCCCCTGGTCCACTGATTGATAAATTTAGATTTCCCAGTGTTAAATTTTTATCCAAGCCAGCAGGTTTGCTCGTAGGCGGGATTTCCAATTCAAAAGTTCCGACTGTAAGCGGATAGGGAGCAGATCCATAATCGTGTCTATATACACGAAATGTATTAGGATTAGGAGCATCTGGCTCATCCAAACCACTATTGGCAACCACTACACTGTCGTTTAAATCAACTACATCGACCGAGGCGTTAGATTCGGTACCGCCAATCAAGCCGAAACTTCCTGATTCATTAAGATACACTTTACTGGAAATAGTTAAGTCTGCACTAATTCCACCAGTACCCATTACAGAGTATGGATTTCCATAATCAATCGAAACACCCTCATCACTATTGGGACGAAGGCCCTCCCCTTCATTTCGGTTGGCGTGCCATAACCCAAAATTATGCCCTAATTCATGTACAATCACACCTGCTGAGGGTCCTTTTACGTGGGAGCCTGGAGCTCCGACATAACCAACTCCCGCTGCCCCAAAAGAATAGGATGTGATCGACACCCAGGAAACAACTGTTCTTCCCTTAATTACATTGAAATTATCCGTAAAGTCCTCCCCGTTTAGTTTAATTTTGGGCTTACTGTGATAGAAAGCACCTGGGTTGGTAATTTTAATCTCTGTAATGTTTCCATCTTTATTCAACAGAGCAACTGCTTCAGCTTCCTCAAAGTCAGGATCTAGAATTCCTCCGGGCCCTCCAATCTCATTACCTCCAACAAATTTTACCACGGGAGGATTGGTAAAAAGTGGTAACGGTACAGTGTTATTTGATTCGTTAGAATCTTGAATTAAAATATTTAAAATCCCCTCAAAAGCTGCCCCTTCATAATTATATTTAGGAGAAAGTAAAGCAGCTCGGATTTTAGCGTCCTCTCCAAAATAAGCCAATTCAGGGTCTGG
>JABGUO010000350.1 GCA_018646565.1 Opitutia bacterium
ATGACCCATCGTGGTAATGATGACCCGTCCCTTTCCGTACTTGACTTCATAAGTGATTGGTTCGTGCTCCCCGGTTCCTCCCTGTTTTGGATTTGAGTAAGCGGACGAAAGGATGGTCAGGTTGTTGGCGGGACCACGCATATTGTGATAAAGCTCATCTTTTCCGTGCATCCAGGTGGAGGGAATGTCCTTCATAATCGGATGATCCAATTGGCGAACATTTATCTGAAAGGGGTGTCTGGAACCATGTCCGGAAGAACAATCGACGCAGGCGACATAGGGTTTATTCTTGAGCACTTCCCATTTGATACAGTCGCCAAAATTTGCCGGTCTCCACCCTAATCCGATCATTTCATTGTAAGCATCCCAGTTCCGAAAAGCATTATTTGCGGCATGGACCAGAACCAGTCCGCCTCCCTGGCGAACGAACTCGACTGCAGATTCCTTAGTCTTTTGAGCCCATTCCCTTCCATTATAGTTGAGCACCACTGCCTGATGCCTGCCGGTAAATGGATTCCAGTTTTTCCATTCCTCCTCCTGGCTCTCTTTATCTTCTTTTTCAGCACCTTGTTGAATTCTGCGAAAATTCTTATAACTCTCCTTGAGATAATTAGGGGCATCTGCTTTCGGTCCGCGAATGCCCTTCATCGATTTGATTTGGGGGGCGGTATCGATCTCAACCGAGAATCGACCCGTTGCCCGGAGAGTGGCTTCGATCGAATCGGTTGTGCTTACCCAGTCGTGGTTATTCTGTCCGTCGACAATAAGAACCGGGATCAGCTTTTCTTGAGCCAAGCAAAATTTACATACAAAGAGAAGTGTTAACCAGTATTTGAAATTCAATTTAAACGAAATCATGCTGAAACTTAAGTATTGGAATTAAAATAAACCTTAGCAGAAAGACCAAACCTATAATGAATCTTATTGGTTTATTTATTCGATAATCAGTTTCCCCTGCATCACCTGCCAGTGACCCGGGAAAGTACACAGAAATGGGTAGGTTCCAAGTTTGCGGGGTGCACGGAAGTAGATGACATAGGAATTACCGCTTTGCAAAATCGGTGACATGGCAATGACACCTTTATCGTTCGGAACATAGTGCTGAGTTACTCCTTTAGGCGTTGAGGCAAGTTTCATCGAAGCATCCATAATTGCGGTTAGTCGGTCGGGTTGCACAATGGCAACATTGTGGGGCATGCTCGGATCGAGATTACGAAAAGTCAGGGCGACTTTGGACCCAGGCTTTACCCGTAATTCCTTTTGAGCATACTGTAATCCGGCGATGGCATCCAATTCGATCCGTTCGATAGCAGCCAAGACCTGTTCGTCTCCGACGATCTTGGACTGGGCTTCCTGGGCAAGGAGTCTCGGATCGACCGGACTTTTATCGGGATGGGGAAAATCATTCCAGTTTGTTTTGGCAATTTTTTGATAACCCGGAAAATCGGTAAACTCTTCATCCTGATGAAAAATTGAATAGTAAATATCTGGGGTAAACGCATGTCCATTCCTAGTTTTCATTTCCAGATAAAGATGAAACTGCATCACAGGATGAAGCTGGGGAATCTCGACGAATATGGATTTTCCATCTTTAAGGGTATGAAGGGAACGGATCTTTACCGGATCGTGTCCCGTGATTCCGGGTTGTTTAACAGAATATTCCGGAGACCCGTAGGCATCGCTGTGTAAGTAATTCCACTGAGACGCAAAAGCCTTTTGTAAATCCAAGGATTTTGGATCGATGAATTCATTGAAGCGTATGATAAATCCATTCTTGCGGGTTTCTACCGACTCGGGAAGAAGCATATCATCCCCGGTCCAACGAACCCGTTCGAGACTTCCGTTCTCCCGGGCATAACTTTGCCAACCGTCCGTACCCACGATGTACAAGCCTCCGTCCTTAGGGCTGAACGATCCACGATGAGCTCCGGAAAGAAATTCTCCGGGAAGAGGCACCACTCCTCCCTGCACTTTTCCATCCTTCATGACTTCCCGAAGGACAAGGTAATGTTCACAATACCCAAAAGATGTTCCGATCATTCTGCCGGCGAGGGGGCCGAATCTTTCATCCTTCGGCACGAAAATGATATCACCGGAAGAATTATCAATTCCCCGGGGAAGGAAACAGAGGGGCATCTGATAGCCATGTTTTCCAAAGTCAGACTTCGGGCCAAAGAAGCCGTGGTAACTTCCATTCCCCACTTCGAAAATCCCTGAGGCCGGTTGCCATGAACCTTCCTGAGGCATCGCAAAAACAATCGATCCATCCGGGGAGACCCCGGTGCCATTGCAGCCCCGTAGTCCGGTGGCAATCGCTTCAGGTTTGGAACCCGGGATGAAACGGGTCATCCCAAACTGGGAAGACCGGGTAAACCAGTAAAAACGATCCTTATCATCCTGATGAAGAGTGAGGGCGAAACTGTTTCCCCGGGCGGTGGGGAACTCGTTGGTCAGGCACTCGTAGAAATCGGCCTCTCCATTATCATCGAGGTCATGTAGGCGGGTTAATTGGTCTCTTCCGATGACATGGATTAAATCATTGCTAACCACCAGACCAAGCGGTTGATTAAGCCCACTAGCGAATCTTTTCCAAACTAAGCGTTCTAGGGTATCATCGACTCCATCCACAAGCCAGACATCTCCCACGAGAGTACAGACCGCAATGCGACCGTCTGAGAATGTTCCCACTCCTCCGATTCTCATGGGCGTCTTAAAGGGATTTAAATCGCGATAGGGAACGGTGAGGGTATCAATCACATAGGGAGAATGGGGTAGGGGTTTCCCTAGTTTGCCCTTTGTGAAGACGGTTTTGTTCGACCATCGAGCCTGAATTGGTTGGAGGAGTTTTTTTAAGTTGATCGATGATTTGCGGATAAGATCACTTCCGGTGAAGGCCACTCCATCAGGAATTTGTCCCTGGATAAACCGATGATAGGTGAGCTTTCCCTTTCCCTCGACCCACTCGTAGATCTCCGTCTTTCCAATGCGATACCCAAAGACGGTCCTGCCTTCGGCTATGTAAAACCCAAGGTATTTGGTTTCAATCTCTTTGGGGAGTCTCCATTTTCCCGCAGGGAAGCCTTCCACTTTCTTTCCCTTTGCCTTCACTCCGGAAGTTATGCCGTAGCGCCGGGCACTCCATTCGGGAAGTCCACCTTGCCATGCATCCACAAAGCAGAGTTTTTCCGGGTCAAAGACAGCGGAGTAGTTACCCGCTTGAACGGATACTCCTTTGTTGGCCCAGCCCTCCGCATGATTGGTCGCCTGCATCAGGACTCCTCCGAAATCCATTTCATTGAGTCGATCGTCTACATTGTCGGATTCCGGGTTTTGGCCCCAGTGTCCCCAGCTTCCTCCGTCCAGTCCCGGAAAGGGTTTCAGAGTTCTTGAATAATTCCGGTCAGCCTGGGCAATAAAACTTTGGGCCTCTGCTCGGTAAAAATCGCGTAAACGGTTATGGGGAAAAGGAAGGGACCGGTTTCTTCCGTTCTCTCGAATTTCAGGTTGCTCGGTTTTCTCAGCTGCTAAACCCTCGCAACTCAATGAAAGGACAGCGGTGAAAAGAAAAACAAGAAACTTATTCATGGAATGATGAATGCTAGCGGGTAACCAAGTCCGACATTCTTGGGTCCCAGGCAAGCGAAGCGACTTTCTTGAGTTCTCCTTCTTTTGAAATCCGATAGGCAGTGAGGCTGGCCCCGGTGGTGGCAGATACGAGAAGGAACTTTCCGTCCGGAGAAAGCGTCAGTCCCCATGGAGTCTTGTCGGCCTCGGTCAGGCCAAGAAATTCCGCTTTGCCATCTTCCAAAGTCTTGTATCGGGAGATTCGGTCAAAGTCCTGCTTGTGTCCACGCAGACCGGCAAAGAGAAATTTTCCGTCCGGAGTGATGAGCAGATCGGAAGCGCTCAATCCGATCTTGGACATTCCGGGGGGAAGGATGCTGATATCCTGTTCCACCTTGAGTTGGCCATCGGTTTCTCGTCTGTAGGAAGAGAGACCGATTCCCTGCTCGTTGCTAAAGTAGACCATGGGAAGGGTGGGGTGGTAAGCCATGTGGCGTGGACCCGAACCGAGGGGAGGCTTGGCTTCCTTAGGTTTGAGTGCGGTGATCTTGCCGGTGTTGCCATCGTAAGCATACTGCAGGATAGCGAGGTTTCCTTTCACATAGGGAATGTAGACATTCTTTCCGTCTGGGGGAAGCAGTATGCAATGAGCCTCCCGTTTTCCTTCATCGATCGTGGTAACCGCTTTCCCGGGTATTCCGTTATCATCGAGGGGGTAGACATTGAGCCGTCCGTTTCCGTAACTGACTCCAAGGATATGTCTATTTTCCCTGTCCAGGCTCAGGTAGCAGGCTCCGTCATTGAAGTTAATGTTCTGATGTTTTTGGTAGGAACCATCCTTGTTTAAGAATACGACTGCTCCCGGTACTTTGCCTGGATCCCCACCTGTGGCGGTGATATAAAGAAGAGGCTTGCTGGGATGAGCGGTGATCACACGGCCGGAGAAGTCGAATTTTACCTTCTCCGCAACCTCGAGCTTCAAACTTTCGCCTTTGGGCGTTGCTTTGACAATCCATAGAGTGTTCTCCTTCGAGCTTGGGGAGTAGATGTGGAAGGCTTTGCCAAGAATGGCACTATGGAAAAGGACGAAAACGAATAGAATGGATAAAGTTTGGATCATTATAAAAGAATTATTTTTTGAAGAAAGATAATCAAATGAAAACCTTCGGCCAATGTGGATTTTTTAGGTTTGAGAGTGCAGGAACCCGCTCGCTTTCTTTAGAACTTTGGAAAGATGGCAGGGGTTGGGAAGCGTTTTTCGATTCCATCCCTAGTTTGGTGAATGTATTCTTCCCTAGGTACTTCGAGGACTGGCCATTTAGCTGGACGAATCCTTATGACTTTTCCTGGTCTAAATCCTTCCGTCACGAGATTCGTTTCCAGACTAAGTTGGATACCACTGCTTCCCAATGAAACTCCGTTTTGTTTTTTTGTAATGTTCAGGATTACTCCCTTACTCGCCATTTGCATCGTCCCTGCTGTTCCCCCAGCCCAGTGTTTCAATGTATTTTCAGATGAAGCAAGTGTAGCATTTTGATCCTCTTGAAAGTCGGCATACAGGGATTTGTCCATCCCTCCGAAGAGGGTAACGACAACTTTGGCCCGTCCAAACTTACCGTATTCGACCTTGTCCACCCAACCCGGCATCCAACGGCTCCTGATAAATGCCTTGTGGGTTTCGTTCTGGATCTGAGTGGCCCGTTCCATAGCAAGTTCATCCATCCAGACATCAGAGATATGAAAGCGTTTGAAGACGCCACCCGGGGGGGGTTTCCAGCTAATGCCAAGAAAGACCGCCTGGTCATTGAGATCTTTTTTCCCGTCCTTTGGC
>JABGUO010000044.1 GCA_018646565.1 Opitutia bacterium
AGTGAGGATGGAGCGACCTCAGTCCAGGCGGCAGAGGTGTTAAAAACTCAAGTCTTTCTATACGAGGCGGACACCGATCGACTCGAAGAAGCATACAAGGCAGGAAACTCTATTGCTAAAGATGTTTTGGAAAGTTATGCGAACGCTGAATTCTTTACCAATCTTCCGGAGGTGGATGAGGAAATTGAGGTGGTGACTTACATTGCCGGGGAGGGAGATATCTCAACTGATTTACTTTCCCCAGGTAACCAGGCCCATTCCCGTTCCGATCGCGAATTGCATGGAAAGTGTCTCATCTCAAAAGCCGCTCAGGCGGAGATCACTGAGCTGAAGGAAAAACATCCGGGTAAACGGGTAATGTTAATTGCGGAAAAAGGTACGATGGGCGTGGGCTCCTCCCGAATGTCCGGGGTAAATAATGTCGCTTTGTGGACCGGGACGCAGGCCAGTAAGTATGTGCCATTTGTAAACTTTGCCCCCATTGTTGCGGGTACCAATGGAATTTCTCCGATCTTTTTAACCACGGTGAGTGTGACCGGAGGGATTGGAATCGATTTGAATAACTGGATTAAGAAACTCGATGCGGATGGAAATCCGGTACTCGATGGAAATGGGGATCCAGTTTTGGAACAAACTTACTCGGTGGAAACCGGTAAGGTTCTGACCATTAATACCAAGGAAAAGAAATTATATGAGGGGGAGACCGAATTGGCGGATATCTCCCCTGCCCTCACTCCACAGAAAGTGGAGTTCATTAAGGCGGGGGGTTCCTATGCGATTGTATTTGGAAAGAAACTACAAAGTATTGCCGCAACCGTACTGGGACAGGAATTGAAACCCGTTTTTGCAGCTGCCCGGGAAATTTCGCTCGAGGGACAGGGTCTGACCGCGGTGGAAAAAATCTTTAATAAAAATATGGTCGGTGTGAAGGAGGGATCGATTTTACATGCCGGTTCTGATGTGCGGGTAAATGTAAATATTGTCGGTTCGCAGGATACCACTGGTTTGATGACGTCTCAGGAGTTAGAAGCGATGGCGGCCACGATTATTTCCCCCACCGTGGACGGGGCCTACCAGTCGGGTTGTCACACCGCATCAGTATGGGATAAGAAAGCACAGACCAACATACCCAAGTTGATGAATTTCATGCATGACTTTGGTCTGATCACCGCACGGGATCCCAAGGGGAAATACCATGCAATGACTGATGTAATCCATAAGGTATTAAATGACCTGACCGTGGATGACTGGTCAATTATTATAGGTGGAGACTCTCACACCCGTATGTCCAAGGGGGTGGCCTTTGGAGCCGATTCCGGAACAGTTGCCCTGGCCCTGGCCACGGGTGAAGCAACGATGCCTATTCCCGAATCGGTTAAGGTAACTTTTAAGGGAGACCTCAAAGACCATGTAGACTTTCGTGATGTGGTGCATGCCACCCAGGCCCAGATGTTAAAGGAATTTGGAGATAATGTATTCCAGGGAAGAATCATCGAGGTACATATCGGCACTCTGCCAGCGGATCAGGCATTTACCTTTACCGACTGGACAGCAGAAATGAAGGCAAAAGCTTCGATCTGTATTTCTCAGGATGATACTCTGATTGAATCCCTCGAGATTGCAAAGAAGCGAATCCAGGTGATGATTGATAAAGGAATGGATAATGAAGGACAGGTTCTCCAAGGACTGATCGATATTGCAAACAAGCGCATCGGAGAGATTCAATCCGGCGATAAACCAGCCCTTGCCCCCGATGCCAATGCGCAATATTTTGAAGAAGTTGTAGTCGACCTGGACCAGATCAATGAACCCATGATCGCGGATCCAGATGTGAATAATGAGGATGTATCCAAACGATACACTCATGACACCATTCGTACCGTCTCCTACTATCAGGGCACCAAGAAAGTGGACCTCGGATTTGTCGGCTCCTGCATGGTGCATAAGGGAGACCTAAAAATTGTGTCCCAAATGCTCAAGAATTTGGAAAAGGAAAAAGGAAAAGTTGAATTCCAGGCTCCCCTCGTGGTCGCCGCCCCCACCTATAATATTATTGATGAACTGAAGGAGGAGGGTGACTGGAATATGTTGGAAAAATATTCCGGATTTGTATTTGACGATAATGCACCGAAGAACACGGCCCGTGAGGAGTACGAAAATATGATGTACCTCGAACGACCCGGCTGTAATCTTTGTATGGGCAATCAGGAAAAAGCAGCCCGTGGAGACACCGTGATGGCTACTTCTACCCGTCTGTTTCAAGGTCGGGTGGTAGAAGATTCTGAGCGCAAAAAGGGAGAGTCTTTACTCGCCTCGACTCCGGTAGTTGTACTTTCTGCAATCCTCGGACGAATTCCCACCATGGAAGAGTACGAAGCCGCAGTGCAGGGAATCAACCTGACCAAGTTTTCACCGCCGCTTAAGGCAATGTATAACTAGGCGTCCCTACCTTTGAACTCGCCCGCAACTGGGCAAAATTGACCGAAAATAGTCTCGTCTATTTGAGGGCAGCTAATTGCTTGCGTAATCGAGTGGCAGCTTTGCCATCCAATACTTGCCAACAAGCTAAGCCGTTGCCAACTAATTCAAATTCATTGAATTCCCAAACCACTTTTTTATCACGGGTGATTTCAAAAATTTGAGGGTTATCCGGACCGGCATGACAATTCCCTACAATAAAATTTCCATTCTTTCTTTCCTGCAGGCAGGTCATCCATTTCAAATCGATATTCGTGCCAGGCACCTTGCCTTTAATTTCCCAGACCACTTTCTTTTCGGGGGTCACTTCGACTACACTGTTTCCACTTCCGGATCCAATCAGGGTATTTCCATTCTTCAGGCGCATGGCGCCGTAAACCCGGGTCTTAATTAAATAATCCCAGACCACTTTTCCATTCTTATCGTATTCCGTAACCACACCGGGTTGCTCAGAACAGACAAGCAAAGTACCCTGAGGAGTGGCTCGGGCCCAACGGGAATTCTGAGTACCCCCTGGCTTAAGATTAAAAGAGTGTTTTAATTTTCCGGAACGATCCACATTGATCACGCGCCCCACTCCACTCTCCACAATCTGGGTATGTCCATTAGCCAATCGAGAAAAAGCATGTACATTTACCCCCTTACCTGTATTGCCGTTGGAGGTAGCACAGTCGTAATCCATCACGATTTTCTTACCCAGGGTAATTTCCTTTACATCCTGCCAAGTCTCGTGGAAAAGAATATTCCCATTGGATAACATATGCACATCATGATG
>JABGUO010000351.1 GCA_018646565.1 Opitutia bacterium
AGATGGAGATGGTAGGGGTCCTGATCCGGGTGAATTCCCATGGCGGTAAACCAAACAATTTCATTCTCTTCCTCCACATACTCGATTTTGCGAACGAGCCATTTTCCCTTGGTGATTGGGTTGATTACCTCCCCGGTGGTAGCATTGATCCGGTAGAGATGATTCCATCCACTCCTTTCGCTGGCCCAGATTAATTGCCCGGATTGGTCGAGCCAGTGAAGCATGGTCTTTTGGGAGTAATCCACAAATGTGTCAGGAGATTCCCGAACGAGGTCGGTCACTTTTCCTGTTGAGGAATCGATTGAAAGAAGGGCGAGTTCCTCATGTCCACGCTGGTTAAAAAGAATATGTGCGGACCGACTGTCTTTGGACCAGTGCTTAAATTGAACCGACCAGGAATCAAGAAAAGGAGATTCGTCGACTGGAATGGGGGTCTTTTTTTTCAGGTCAAAGAGGATGGGGCGACGTTGAGGACGGGGATCGCCAGGTTTGGGATAATTGATGAACTCGATGGTGGGTTGAACCTGATCTTTGGGAGAACTACGAAGTAGGGGGATCTTACGCGGAATGACCCGGGTAGACCGAAACCCAAGGGCGTAGCGCTTATTAGGTGAGTAGTGAAATTCGCTAAGGAAGGAATCTTCTTCTCTACCATTATGGGTGAGTTGGATATCCTTTTTATCTTTTTTGATTAACCAGACATTATACTCGCGAATGACCAGTTTTGAAGGAGGAGTGGAGTCAGGCTTGGGGGCGGGGGGGGATTGTTTCATTGCCACCCGGCGGGAGCGGGTGTCAATTTTGGCAATACAGTCATGGTTGGAGGCAGTAAAGATACCGGTCAGATCGTTGGCGGAAAAATCAAGTACCCATTGATGCCCCGCAAAGGTCGAAATCGATATATCGCCACGGGGTGGGATGGTTCCATGGTTTTTAAGTTCCCCTTCAAAATCAACCCAGTAAACACGGACCGGACGGGGAAAGGAATTTTCAAAGGTGATGGATGCATTATCGGAACTGGCGGGACTGCGACCCCAGCTTGATTGAGGGGGGAGAAATAAAGAATCGTCTTCGTCTGTGGCTGGATCCTGGGAGACAGATTTTTTGGTTTTACCGGTCTTGCCATCGATGAATTCCTCCTTTGCATCTTTTCCCTTCCCGGATTTAAGGATGATTCCATTATCCTTCCATTGGTAATTCAATTTCAATGGCTGATATGCCTTTTGAAATTTTGGACCGATCTCGTCGGAGCGTAAGTACCGGCGGGAAATGGAATCGCCAGTTTTCGGAGAATCAGCCTGAATGGAGTGCACCAATCCCCCTGGAGAGAGAACGAGGAGTAAAAAAGCAGAAATGGTCCGGTGTTTCATGATTAAGTGAAGGACACCGGATGGGCTTCGAATAAAATAAGGTTTAGACGTCCTCGGCGGTGGACTTAACCTTGAGGTCGCGGAGTTGGCGATCGGTTACAGTACCGGGGCTGTCGGTCATTAAGTCCTGTCCTTTTTGAGTTTTGGGGAAGGCGATTACATCGCGGATGCTTTCCTTGCCCGCGAGGATGGTAATCAGACGGTCAAGGCCGAGGGCAATCCCACCGTGGGGTGGGGCACCATATTCGAAGGATTCAAGCATGTATCCAAATTGGCTTTTTACCACATCGGCCGGGATATTGAGGACATCCTCAAAGATTTTCTTTTGCACATCGGGCTGGTGAATACGGATACTACCTCCTCCTAGTTCCACTCCGTTGAGCACGATATCGTAGTGTTGCCCGCGTACTTTTTTGGGTTCGGATTCGAGTAAGGGTAAATCTTCCTCCACTGGCGCGGTGAACGGATGGTGGGAAGCTACATAGCGACCCTCCTCCTCTTCGAAGTGCATCAATGGAAAATCGATCACCCAGAGAAACTTCCAGTCCTTGGGATCGCGAAGTGCCTGACCCCGCTTTTCTAAAAGTGTAGCCGCTTCCAAGCGGACACGGCCAAGAATATTACAGGAGCTATCCCAGGAGCCGGCTGCGAAGAATATGATGTCTCCGTCTCCCACTTCGAGTTTAGACTTGAGAGTTTCCTGCTCGGCATCAGAAAGAAATTTGAGGATGGGGGATTTCCACTCGCCTCCTTCGGATTTAATAAATGCGAGTCCTTTAGCACCCAGTGATTTGGCGGTTTCTTCCAAGTGTTTGAGTTCACCCTGAGTAATATCCGCAAGTCCCTTGGCATTAAATGCTTTAACCGATCCACCTGATTTTACAGTGCCGGCAAATACCTTAAAGTCGGACTCGCGGAAGTCTTCGGAAAAGTCCTGAATCTCCATTCCAAAGCGCATGTCGGGCTTGTCGGAACCGAACCGGTTCATTGCGTCATTGTAAGGCATGCGCAGAAAAGGAGTGGTGATTTCCTCGCCAAGAGTTTCTTTCCATACCGTGGAGAGAAGACCTTCGATCAGGGCATACATATCCTCGCGGTCGATGAAGGACATTTCAATATCAACCTGGGTGAACTCGGGCTGGCGGTCGGCCCGTAGGTCTTCGTCGCGGAAGCAACGGGCAAGCTGGTAGTAGCGTTCAATTCCGGCCACCATTAGCATTTGTTTATACTGCTGGGGGGATTGGGGGAGGGCGTAGAATTTTCCTTCGTTCATCCGGCTGGGGACGAGAAATTCACGGGCTCCTTCGGGTGTGCTCTTAAAGAGCATCGGTGTCTCGATTTCAAGAAAGTCCTGCTTGTCAAAAAATTCCCGAATTGCCATCGATGCACGGTGGCGAAGCTTGAGTGTGTTCAGGTTGCTCTCTCGGCGAAGGTCGAGATAGCGATAGGTAAGCCGGAGGTCTTCGCCCACTTTATCGGCAGAGTCGTCCATCGGGAAGGGAGGAGTCTTGGACTGATTGTGTACAATGATTGAACTGGCAAAGAGCTCGATATCTCCAGTGGCCAGGTTGCTGTTCTCCGTTCCTTCGTCGCGGTTGCGGACTTCTCCCTTTACCTCAATCACACTTTCGGGTTTGAGCTTGGGGAAGAGTTCGGAAAGGGTCTGGTTTTCGGGGTCGAGTACGACCTGGGTCTTTCCTTCCCGATCGCGGAGGTCGAGGAAAAAGACGCCTCCGTGGTCGCGTAGGGAATCGATCCACCCAATTAAAGTGGCGGGAGATCCGGCGTTGTCTTTGCGAAGTTGATTGCAGTGATGGCTACGTTTCATGCCTAATATAAATAAAAATAAAGGTTCAATCATAAGGAATCCATTCTCGGATGGCAAGTATGCTATGAGCCGATTAAGGGGTATTGTATGAATTTTTTACAGGGAGGAAAGGAGCGAAGGATTTTTAAACTCGCCATTCATCAGTGGCGTGGCATGGCTTGAGGGTATGAGCAATCGGTTTGTAGTAATTATGGCAGGCGGACGCGGTGAGCGTTTTTGGCCTCAAAGTCGTTTAACGCGTCCCAAGCACCTTCTTCCCATCGTGGGGGATTCTCCCATGCTTGCCCAAACTGTGGATCGTTTGAAGGGGTTAGTACCACCGGAAAATGTTTTTGTGATTACCAATAAAGAACAACGGGACGCGGTCCTGGAGAGTTGTCCCGCACTACTCCCCGAGAGAGTGATTGGAGAGCCCGAGGGAAGGGACACTGCCGCAGCAGTGGGGTTGGCCGCTTTATTAGTGGACCAAGAAGCAAAGGATGCCGCATTTGCATTGTTGCCAGCGGATCATGTAATTGAGGATGGAGAGGGCTTCCGTTCAGTATTGACGAGTTCTTTTGAAGCGGCTGAACAAGATGATTACCTGGTTACAATTGGAATTAAGCCAAGTTTTCCGGCGACTGGTTATGGATATCTTTCTCAGGGAGAGGAATTGAATAAGGTACTGAGTCGACCTGTTTCCAAGGTCGATCGATTTGTGGAGAAGCCCAATGTAAGCACAGCAGAAAAGTACTTAAGTGAGGGTGGATATTTTTGGAATGCAGGAATGTTTGTTTGGAGACCTTCGGTTATACTTTCCGCTATCGAAAAGCATGCCCCCGTTCTTTCGGCGGGTTTAAAAGAATTACAGGCAGACTTTACTTCGACAGGTTCTCTCCTTGGAGCGATGGAAAAAGTCTATCCAAAACTGGAGAAAATTTCCGTCGATTTTGCCGTTATGGAAAAAGCGGAAGGGGTAGTCATGTTGGTGTCTGATTTTGACTGGGATGATGTGGGGGAATGGCCGGCGATAGAAAGACATTATCCGGCAGATGGAAATGGAAATGTGTTTAAGGGAGAGGGAATTGCGGTGGATTCGAAGGGAAACTTGGCTTTTTCAGAACAAGGGCATTGTATAACCCTCCTTGGAGTGGAAGATTTAATTGTCGTTCAATCCGGGGATGCTACCATGGTATGCCATAAAGACCGTGCCCAAGAAGTGAAGGAACTTGCCCGGAAAGTGGGGGAAGCACACCCTGACTTAACTTAACTGTATGCCGGTTTATCTCGGGATCGATTACGGGACCAAACGGATCGGTTTGGCATGGGCTGATGAGTTGGGCATAGCCTTACCAATCGGAGCGGTTCCAGGAGTCGATGATCAATCCTATCTGGACCGCATCGCAGATTTGATTGAAGCGAAGGAAGTGAACGAACTTATTGTGGGGTATCCAATCCATATGGATGGAACAGTAGGGGTGCGGGCGAAGGAAGTGGATGTCTTTATTGCGACCTTGGAAAAGAGTTTTGCCATGCCTGTCCACCGAGTGGATGAGAGACTAACCAGTTTGGCTGCCGAGGAATCGCTAGGGGTACAATCCAAAAAAAAGAAGAAGAGAAATTTAGGGAAAATTGATGCCTCAGCAGCGGGAATTATACTACGCGACTTTATTGAAAATCGAAATGTGATTCCTCCTCCACAGAGCTAGGCACAATGAAGAACGAAGAAGTTGATTCTAGTACACGATGGTGCTGCGTGTGTGCTTACGATGGTACCAACTATGCCGGTTGGCAAAAGCAACCCACCAATGACGCGGTACAAAATAAAATTGAGGATGCATTGCATAATATTTTTTCTACTCCGATCCGAACGATAGGAGCAGGTCGAACAGATGCGGGAGTTCATGCCAATGGGCAGGTTTTTCACTTCGATCATCAATGGACGCATGGCGTAGACAATATGTTACAGGCAATACGTGCCCATCTTCCTACTGACATTTGTCCACTTTCGATTGAACCAGTTTCTCCTTCTTTTCATGCCATCAGTTCGGCCAAAGGAAAGCGTTACCTTTATCGTGCGGTAAAGGGTTGGGCAATGCCACAGGACCAGGGATTCTGCATCTCGTTAAAAAATAAAAATTATGATCTGGAAGCGATGAGAAAAGCGTCCCAGTTTTTAGTGGGAACTCACGACTTCAGTGCCTTTGCTGTTTCTCACCGAAAGGAAGAAAAAGAAGATCCAGTAAAAGAAATTTGGAACATGACCGTTAATCAGAAAGAAAAGGAGTTCCAATTTGAAGTCGAGGGGAGTGGTTTCCTCTACAAAATGGTGCGCAGTATGGTAGGAGGCTTGCTGGAAGTGGGAAGAGGGCGTATTGAAGCCGATACCATCCGGGAAATATTACAAAGCAGGCAACGGACGGAGGTGGTGGTAAGTGCACCGGCAAAGGGCTTGTGTCTTGAGAAGGTTTATTATTAAGGCCAGGTTTTTGATCGAAATGAAATTGTATCAGGAATATTTGAATTATCTTTCCGATTTAATTTTCCCGGGAATCTGTCCGGTATGTGAAAAGGCTCCTTACCAGGATGGACTTTCCTATATGTGTTTAGAATGCGAGGATTTATTGGCTTGGATTACCAAAAATGGCTGTAAGTATTGTGGGATTCCGATGAGTGGTTTTGATTTTAACGGACTAGTTTGTGCGGGATGTCGAGAAGATCCGCCCCGTTTTAAAAGAGGGAGGTGTTTATTCCTTCTCGACCAAAATGGGAAAAAAATAATTCATGAGATCAAATATCATGGGGTAAAGGATGTGTTGAAAGATGTACCCCGGTGGCTTAATCGAAATGATTCCTTTCGCGAATTTCTTCATGATTCGATTTTGATTCCCGTTCCATTACACCGAAAGCGATTGCGGAAGCGTGGTTTTAACCAAAGCCTGTGGATTGCCAATGCATTCAAAAAAGACCTGGGAGATCGCGTGCAAGTAATTGAAGCCCTTACACGAACCAGAAATACTGAAACTCAGACAGAATTTGACCGGTTTGAGCGAAAAAAGAATGTAAAAAATGCTTTTGCTCTTAAAAAGAAAAATGGTTTAAATAAACAAAACAAATTAATTCTGATAGACGATGTTTACACCACTGGAGCGACCTTGGACGAATGTGCAAAAGCATTAACGCAAGAGGGCTTTCAAAATGTTAATGTTGCAACTTTGGGACATGGATAACAAAAAAGATTAAATTATGGCATTTTTTAGCAAACCAAAATATTCAAAAGTAGTAGTAAAGTCGCGTGAGGGAGTACCCAAGGGAGTTTTTACCAAATGTCCTGAAACCGGTGACATGGTTTTTGCAAAGGAGTTAAAGAAAAACTTAATGGTGGTACCCTCGAGTGGTTACCATTTCCCACTTGCTGCACCTGACCGAATAGAATCGTTATTGGATCCAGGAACTTTTGTTGAGTGCGATTCAAATTTATCCTCTCTCGATCCCTTGGAATTCAAAGGACTTGCTGCTTACAAAGATAAACTGGAGCAAAATCGTAAGAAAACTGGCCAGGAAGATGCAGTTATATCCGGTATCGGAAAAATGGATGGTCACTGGGTAAGC
>JABGUO010000352.1 GCA_018646565.1 Opitutia bacterium
CTTCCTGCCCCTTTACCTAAAGCTATACGACGATCTGTTTCCTGAAATGCGGGAAGGCATGGAAGCATTCTCAAAAACGATCCAGAAAGAATTAATTAAACAGGGAATTAAAATTAATCCCTCGTCCATCTGCAGAACGAAGGAGGAATTCGAAAATGCAGGCAAATTATTCGCCGACTGCTCTGCAGTTGTGTGCCTACATCTCGCCTACTCTCCCTCTCTTGAGAGTGTAGACATGCTGGAGTCCCTAAATAAACCGCTCATCATGCTCGACACCACCATGGGGGAATCCTTTGGTACCGAGGCAACGGGGGAGGACCTGATGAATAACCATGGCATCCACGGCTTACAAGATTTGTGCAGTGTTCTGAAAAGAAGAAAAGTAAAATACTTTGTAGAGGCCGGGCATTGGCAAACTTCCGATGTGATGAAGCGGGTGTCCAACCTTTGTAAATCAGCCAGTGCATCCACATCGATGAGACAGGGAAAGGTTGGGCTGATCGGACGGTCCTTTGATGGCATGGGAGATTTTGCAATTACTCCTGAGGATTTAAAGCAATGGATTGGCACGGAGGTGCTTCATTTTGACCCTGATGAAATATCAAAGATCTCCTGTGCTCTAACGGAAAAGGAAGTCACAAAAGAAATCGAGGAGGACACGCAGAACTTTGAGGTGGCAAGCTATGATAAAGAAGCACACCTACGAACAGTCCGGATGAGTTTGGTACTCCGCAAATGGATAGAGGAGAACCAACTTCTTGGTTTCAGTATGAACTTTGCTGACTTCAAACGTGAACTCGGGTTTGAGTGCGTTCCATTTATGGAAGCTAGTAAAGCAATGGCTAGGGGAGTTGGATATGCTGGCGAGGGAGATGTTCTAACCGCAGCGTTTTGCGGAGCTTTGCTAAGAATTTTCCCGGAAAGTAGTTTTACCGAAATCTTTTGTCCGGACTGGAAGGGAAGCAGTCTCTTCCTTAGTCATATGGGCGAAATGAACCCGTCCATTGCAACGGGCAAGATGTTGATGACTGCCAAGGAATATGTTTTTTCAGATGTGGATTCTCCCATGATGGCCTTTGGATGTTTCAAGCCAGGGGTAGTAACCCTTGCCAACCTGGCCCAAACAGAAATTGGTAAATTCACCCTCATCCTTAGCGAAATGGAAGCGCTTGAAGCGGAAAATGTGGAACACCTTTCGGAAACTATTCGCGGATGGATACGACCCAAACAACCTGTGGAAAGATTTTTGGAGCAATACAGTGAAGAGGGTGGCACCCATCACCAAGTATTGGTCTATGGAGATGCCATGCGAACACTTAAAGCATTTGGCGAAATGATGAATTTTAAAATTAAAGTTATATGAACTTTGAAATCAAAAAGGCAGACGCCGATTTTTATCAGGAGTACTTAGAAGAATTTCTGCCTGAAAAAATAATCGATGTACATACCCATGTTTACCAACGGGAAACGCTACACTCTGGAAAGGAACAAGATAGTCGTTTAGCAGCATGGCCCTTATTGGTCGCAGATGAAAATCCAATCGAGGATTTATTTAAAACCTATCAAATGATGTTTCCAGGAAAGACAGTTACGCCCTGTATCTTCCCTTGGATTGAACCCGAAAATAAGATCGTGGAGCTAAACCAGTATGTTCTCGAATGCTCACAGAAGCATAATATACCGGTTTTACTCCTCGCCCTACCCCACTGGTCTGCCGAAGAACTGGAGCAGAAATTGATCGGGCGGAAGTTCAACGGAATCAAGGTATACTTAAGTTTTGCACCTTCCTACCTACCCAAAGATGAGGTAAGAATTTATGACTTCCTCCCCCCCGCACAACTGGAGGTTTTGGACAGACTGGGACTTGCTGTCATGCTCCATATTCCAAGGTCGGGAAGATTAAAGGACCCCGTCAATATCGGCCAGATCCTTGAAATCGAACAAAATTACCCTAACCTCAAACTCATCCTTGCCCATGTGGGTCGGGCCTATTGCGAGGAAGATGTGGGAAATGCTTTTGAGATCCTTCGTGAGACAGAGCGTTTAACTTTTGATTTCTCGGCAAACACCAACGCCAAGGTATTTGAATGGGCCATTAATGCAGTTGGTCCGCAACGTATGATCTTTGGTAGTGACCTACCGATCACACGGATGAGGATGCGAAGAATCACCGAAAACGGGAAATATATCAACCTAGTACCAAAGGGACTGTACGGAAATGTTTCAAATGATCCGAGCATGCGAGAAATTGAAGGTGAGGAAGCAGATCGCTTGTCCTTCTTTATCTACGAGGAAATTAAATCCATCCAAGAAGCGGCAAATAATATCGGCCTCAATAAATCAGAAATTAAAGATCTCTTTTTCAATAATGCCCATCGTATGCTGGATCTAAAATAACGAATCTTTTATGCACGCACAGACAGAATATTTGATCGGTATGGACTTGGGAACAAGTTCGATCAAAGCTGTGCTCTGCGACAGTGATGGCAACCTAATCACCAAGGGAAGCACATCCACTACATTGATCAATCCCGCGAAAAGCCGGGTGGAAATAGATCCGGAGCAATACTTTTTGGAATTCACTGAATTAGTGAATTTTCTCGTATCTAAAGTAGATAACGCTGAAGAAATAAAAGCAATATGCCTAAGCGGTGCGACTGGAAACACCTTGTTAATCAATGAGGTTGGCAACCCATTAGGGAATGCCATCAGCTGGTTGGATACCCGTACACTCGAAGAAGGCCAAGATCCGTGGCCCCATTTAGATAAAGAGCACATCTATTA
>JABGUO010000353.1 GCA_018646565.1 Opitutia bacterium
AAAGTTCAACAATGAAAAAAAATGGATTGGGGCAATATGTGCGGCCCCCCTGCTTCTTCTTGATGCAGAAGTCTTGGGGAATGCAAAATATACTGCCCATTCAAGTGTCGTGAACGAACTCCCCCATATCATTACCGGTCAGGATGTAGTCTGCGATGGCACGATTATAACTTCTCCAGGTGCTGGTACTGCAATTGCGTTTGGATTGGCCTTAATCGAAGCGCTGGTCGGTACTGACCAAGCAAAGTTAATTGCAGATTCAATCCATGCCCCACATTCAAAATTAGGAATTGATTAATTGAAAGCATTTAGACGATTTGCCAAAAAAGAACGAGCCGCACGATTGGAAGAGGTGGCAATTCCGAATCTTCAAAAAAACGATGTCTTAGTCAAGGTATCACATTGTGGGATCTGTGGGTCCGACCTTCATGCATGGCTCAATCACAAGGGGTATGAATCAGTCCTACCAGAAGTCACCTTTGGACATGAATTATCGGGTACTATCGTACAAACAGCTGCTGAGGATGGAAAGTACCATGTAGGGCAAAAGGTCGTCATGATTGCCCTACAAACCCAACATGACCCGAGTGATCCCTTTTGCCAAAATGGTCTACCACAGCTTTCCCCAAGAAGAAGAGTCCAGGGACTGCATTTGGATGGAGGAATGGCAGAATATATTGCCGTGGAGGAAGAATTTCTACTGCCAGTCCCAGAGGGTTTATCAATGGAATTAGCGGCACTGACTGAACCTCTTTCTGTCGCAGAACATTGTATTGAAAACCGTACATCTATTCAAAAAAATGACCGTGTTGTGGTCAGCGGCCCTGGCATTATTGGAATGCTCTGTGCAATCTCAGCCCGCTCACGCGGAGCGGAGGTCATAGTGGTGGGAACAGAAATGGATGAAGACATCCGATTGTCAGCAGCCAGAAAACTTGGTTTTGAAACTGTTGTAGTGAGTCCACAACTAACTCCTTTATGGAAACAAGTGGAGGAAAAATTTCCGGGCGGAGCGGATGCATTGGTGGAAGCATCAGGCGCACCGATCGCATTAAGTGAGGCATGGCGTTCGGTTCGATCCAATGGAACAGTCACCGCCATTGCACTCTACTCTCGTACCATCGACTTAGACCTCACACAATTCCTTCGCAAACAAATTGATCTTCGGACGAGCTATGCCTCCTCTAAACCTGACTACCTTCGTGCATTTGAACTGTTCAAGAATGGACAAGTGAATGCAGAAGACTTGATAAGCAATTACCAGTTAATAGATGCAGAGCAGGGATTTAAAGACAGCGAGAATTTACGGGTAATGAAAGCAGTACTTAACTGTCAAGAGTAAGAAAACCTCGAGGGAACTTAAAATCTATTCCGACTGATTATTTTCTGCGACTGCAGGATTAGTCTGACTTGAAGTTCCACTGGTCACGGGAAGAGAGTTTTTTGTAGCATTAGTCTCTCTTACTTCTACTGGTGCAGGGGGAAGTAAAGGAACACTGGAATTAAGATCTGCAACTGGTTCTTCTGGTTTTGGTAATACCTCTAAAAGTTCAACTTCAAATACCAAAGTTTCATTAGGGCCGATCGAATTACTTCCATTCTCTCCGTAAGCAAGGTCGGCGGGTATGTATAATTTCCACTTAGCACCCTCTTTCATAAGTTGAAGCGCTTCAGTCCAACCTTTTATTACACCACTTACCCCAAAAGAAGCTGGTTCTTCACGATCAATTGATGAATCAAAGACCTCTCCATTGATTAGAGTACCATGGTAATGGACCTTCACCGTATCCTCACTGCTTGGAATGATTCCGTCCCCTTTCGTAATAACCTGATATTGCAATCCACTTTCTAAAGAAACCACATTTTTCCTCTTTCCATTTTTTTTCAAAAATGTAATCCCCTTGGCTAAATTCAAGTCGGGTAAGGATTTAGCAACCGCAAGAAAATCATTGGTTTTAATTAAATCTTCCAAACGGGAAAGAAAATAGGATGCATTACTATCACCCGCCAACTTTTCCTTGTGTGAAGAAAGGGAGTCCATGTCATTTTCTGCCAATGACTGAAGAGCAAGTAAAAATCGCGCTTCCTGTCGATCAGCGGGTAAATAACTGGAACTTGTTGCTAAGTTTTCCAAGACAACTTTTCCTTCAGCTCCTTTCATTCCTTCATCTTTAAGTAATGAAACCGCTTGCCCTAAGAGAGCCCTGCCCGCAAGTGGATCACTACCTAATTCCGTAACCGCCAACTTAAAATTATCCGCTGATAAACTGTACCGCTTATCCCGATACTGGATCACCGCTGCCCGGTAACGGGCAACTCCAGCAAGAGTATCGTCGTAATCAGACGCGAATGATAAAAAGCGGTCTTCTGCACCCTCTGAGTCTATACTCGCAGAAAGAAATCGGTAGGATCGTTCGGATTGTGTGTTCCGCTCAGAACGATCCCAAAAATAGTAAAAGCTTACGCCAAATAAAATTGCACTAAGAATGAGAAATAACGACTTCTTACTCTTATTCCACGCGTCTGCCTCGCTGTAGCTGTATTCAGCTGCCTGCTCGGCAGATAGCCCCTCCTGGTCATTTTCACCAGGAATGGTGGTATCGTTGTTTTTTTCGGATTCGGATTCTTTATTAGTAGCCATGGAACAGTTTATGGAAAAGGGAATATAGTCCCTATTTTTTAAATAAAGTCAACGGCTAGGTTTCAGAAGGCACGCGTTGAAAAACCCATAAATAATTGATTCTTTATAATTTTATTGAAAAAAAAAGATCGGTCAGTCCAATTTAGGCTGATCCCAAAAGCGATAAGGATCTTCTAACCGGACCATTTCTTTCAGTAAAAGTTCTTCCATCTCCACTAATTTTTCCGAATAACGCGATAACTTGGCTAAATTGATTTGCTTCTTGTTCGGTTGATTTCCAGTTTTCTTAACTACTTCTTTTGAATGATGTTCGATTATTAATTCATTTGGGTTTTCCTTGAGGTTAAAAAGTTGAGTCTCGCGGACTTGTCCATCCATTGTGTCGTACTTGATTAATTTCCAATCTCCTTTACGAATCGATCGCATCCCCGGTTTTGTACCTCCGCAATATGCTCCGTATAGGAGTGCCCGAATTATTTTCTTTTTTCCCATCAAGACAGGCTTTAAACTTTTACCCTGAGCAGTTTCGGGAATAGGAATACCTGACAAATCACATAAAGTGGGCAATAGATCGAGCAGGTAACTATTTCCCTCATTTCGACTCATGGGCTTTATCCCTGGACCACTTACAATAAAAGGAACTCTCCAGGAATGCTCATACAGATTCTGCTTCCCCATTAAGCCGTGCCGACCAACCGCAATTCCGTGATCCGAAGTATAAAAAATATAGGTATTTTCAAATTCTCCGATTTCCTTCAGCTTGTTGATTACTAATCCAACCTGATCGTCAATATTTTCGATACAAGCGTATTCCCGACCCAATTCATTTCGTACTGTTGCCTCAGTTCGTGAGGTCTTTACCCCGGGAACATTAACCTCATCTCTTAGCTTCGGGTGACCATGATGAAAAGGATGAGCAGGAAGCCAGGAAATGGGTAACTTCGGAGCTTTGCGATTGATCCTGGCAGGAGGATTCTGAACATTTTCTGCACCGTACTTATCCAGTAAATCATTCCTTCCATTACGGGCATCATGGGGGTGAGAAAATCCAAAGTAAATGAGGAAGGGTTTTTCTTCTTTTCGTACATGTCTTTCCTCAAGGTATGAAAGAACCTGGCTACCATGCCATTGACTGCCACTGTCTTCATCTGCATTCCGGCAGCTTTTATCTTTTACAATTTGAAAAAGTTCGTTTGCCAATCCATAGCTGTTTCCATTTTTACATGTTCTAAAGGTTTCATATCCAGCACGATTAAAAACTGCTGGTAGGGTATTTTGGAGAATCTCTACTCTGGGGCCCTTTCCCTCTTCCTGTTTACGATGCTTTTTGCCACGGGGAGGTAAGTTCCAAAGTGTGCGACCACTCATAATCATGGTGCGAGATGGCGAACAGACTGCACCGCTCATTGATCCCATATGATAGGCCTGATCTAAAACCATCCCCGAAGAAGCCAACTTATCAATGTGCGGTGTTTGGCATACTTTATTACCATAACTGGATAAGGTATGAGGTGCCTGATCATCAGTGAGAATAAATAGTATATTCGGTTTTTTGGCTAAAACTGAGAATACAAACAAAAAGAGCATTATTGCAGAATGTTTCATAATACTACCCGTAGTATTTCAGACTGGATCGGTCAAGTTACACAAGACTGGGTGAAACAAAAAAATATTATAATGTCCGAATTAAATCTCACGAAGGAGAGTAAAAAAAGGACTAGTTACCCTAGTGAAAACCAAGTTTGGACAGCTCTAAAAAAGAGGGAAAGATATTAAAAAGGGAAAGGAAATAATGCCCGTATCCGACTAATCGAACACCACTGTTTTATTTTGATAAACCAGTACTCGATTTTGCAAATGCCTACGGACAGCAGTGGAAAGAACCAACTTTTCAAGGTCGCGTCCTTTTTCGATTAAATCTTTTGGACCATGTCGATGACTAACCCGGTTAACATCCTGTCCGATAATCGGTCCTTCATCC
>JABGUO010000354.1 GCA_018646565.1 Opitutia bacterium
GAAATTCCTGCCGCAGTCAGATGGGGGAAGGTTGGACACGCTATCTAAAGGGTGACTCGATTGAAGCATTCTCCGCCGGGATCGAAACGCATGGACTTAACCCTCATATGGTTAAAGTAATGGCAGAGGCGGGAGTCGATGTGACCAGTCAAAAGTCGGAAAATATTCGGGATTTTGCAGATCTTGACTTAGATTTTGTGATAACGGTATGTGGGCATGCCCATGAGACCTGTCCTGTTTTCCCAGCCAATTGCCAAGTTGTTCATTCAGGGTTTCCAGATCCTCCGAAAATGGCTAAGGAATTAGCCGAAAAGGGAGCTTCGGAAGAAGAACAGCTTGCGTGTTACAGGCAGGTAAGAGACGAAATCAGGGCTTATGTAGAATCTCTGCCAGAATCTTTAAATCTCTAACTTTTTAAATTTTATGAAATCGAAATATTTAGCTGAATTTCTCGGAACGGCTTTTTTATTTGGGGCTGTAGTAGGTTCGGGAATCATGGGGCAAAACCTTACAGAGAATGATGCAGTCACACTCTTGGCCAATACTCTTGCAACTGTCTTCGCTCTTTATTTTTTGATCACTTGTCTGGGAGATCATAGTTCCCATTTCAATCCGGTTGTGTCTCTCGTGATGCGATTACGTGGGGAAATCAATACAGCTACCTTCTTCGCCTTCAGTATCCTTCAAATTGCCGGGGCTATACTTGGTGTAATCTTAGCCAACTATCTTTTTGAACTTGAACCATTACAATTCTCTGAAAAAGCTCGGTCTGGTGCCCACTTGTTTGTAAGTGAAATAGTCGCCACCTTTGGCTTATTACTGGTCATTCTACTTTCCTCAAAAGAAAAAGTAGCAGCCACTGTGGCCGCTTATATTGGAGGAGCTTACTGGTTCACATCTTCCACCTCCTTCGCTAATCCGGCTGGTGCCATAGGGCGTTCCTTTTCCAATACTTTTGCCGGTATTTCTCCGAGCGATATTCTTCACTTCTGTATCGCACAACTCATTGGGGCATTACTTGCCCTCTTCGTGTACAATACCTTTTTTAATAAACAAGAGTGACTATCCCAAAAGATGATGCTGAAAATTTCCCCCAAGGTTTTTCGCACTCTCAATACTTAAAGGATGTATTTCTTTGTTCCTTGATCGCTTTCGGTGGGCCCGAAGCCCACTTAGGAGTCTTTCTAAACCGACTGGTAGAGAAGAAAAACTACCTTACAGAGAAGGCACTTCTTGAATGGATGGCACTCTGTAGTTTTCTGCCAGGTCCCACAAGCACACAGGTAATTACAGCGATTGGATTAGAAAAAGGGGGCCGATCACTCGCTCTGTTAACCCTTCTGATTTGGACCTTACCAGCTCTGTGCATAATGACATTCATTGCCCTAATTCCAACATGGATGGATAAAAATAGCTTTGCTAATGGTACTGCTTTTCTTGCTCCAATGGCTACCGGATTTGTAGGGTGGGCAGCTTGGGTGTTGGGTAGAAAAGTTGCAATCGATCAACTAAGCTTTGCATTATGGGGTCTTGGATTAACTATTGCTGTATTTAGCACAACCCCTTGGGCGATTCCCGTAACATTTTTTGCAGGGGGTGGATTATCAGTTCTGCTCTCGCCTAAAGTAAATCAGTTGAAAAGTTCACTGCCCGGTCGATTTTCTATTCCTTGGGGTATACTCTTACTTTTCATTGGATTACTTTGCGTAGGTGTGATCTCCTCGTTGCTTTCAGAAAATTCTCTTTGGGTAACCTTTGAGCGTTTTTTTCGATTCGGATGTTTAGTATTCGGAGGAGGGCAAGTCGTGGTTCCATTAATGCAGGGAGAACTTGTAGACACTAATGGATTAATGACCCAAAGT
Organism: Opitutia bacterium; assembly: GCA_018646565.1. Classification (GTDB taxonomy): domain Bacteria; phylum Verrucomicrobiota; class Verrucomicrobiia; order Opitutales; family Seribacteraceae; genus Seribacter. Next base: position 1,863 of record JABGUO010000354.1, read on the forward strand.
GAATTTCTCGCCGGATTTGGATTGGTTCAAGCCCTGCCGGGGCCCATGTTTTCGTTTGCAGCCTATGCGGGGGGATTGAGTGAGCAGGATAGTGGAATTAATCGTCAGTTCCTAAGTGCAATGATTGCAGGGTGGGCCATATTTCTTCCTGGTACTTTGCTTCTTTTTTTGATTCATCCAATCTGGGCAAATTTGAAACAATTGCCTCGTGCTCATCTTGCCCTGAAGGGTATGAACGCAATAGCGGGCGGATTGGTGGGAGGAGTATTTATAAAAATTCTTTTTAGCGTGAATTGGTTGGGATTAGATCTCGTGCTTCTCCTCGTTTCACTTGGCTTACTTATAAGCCGAAAATTGCCAGCACCTATTATCGTATTGATTGTTGGACTAATTTATGGGGCATTTGTTTAAACCGTTAATTTTCAAATAAAATGA
>JABGUO010000355.1 GCA_018646565.1 Opitutia bacterium
AATTATTTAGGTGGTGTTCGAATGTCGATCGGTGAAATTTTAGACCGATTAAAAAAGACATACTGCGGTAATATAGGCGTAGAATATCTCCATTTGCAGACCACTGAGAAACGGCGTTGGATACAGTCTAAGATCGAACCTAAGATGAATGTTCCTTCGTTCAATCATGATGAAAAACTTAGGATTCTTCGAAAAATAATTCAAGCCGAAGAATTTGAAAATTTTCTTCATACCCGTTATGTCGGTCAGAAACGTTTTTCTTTAGAGGGCGGAGAAACCCTCATTACTGCCTTAGACTCAATTTTTCAAAAATGCCCTGATGAGGGAGTCGAAGAAATTGTGATGGGAATGGCTCATCGTGGACGATTAAATGTGCTCGCCAATGTGATGGGGAAATCCCACGAATTTATTTTTCGTGAATTCTCTGAGAATTTTGTTCCAGACGGTGCACATGGAAGCGGTGATGTGAAATATCATTTAGGATATGAGTCTGTACGGACGACTTCCAGCGGTCAGCAGGTTGTGATTCATTTATCGCCTAATCCCAGTCACCTAGAGGCAGTAAATGGTGTGGTTGAAGGAAAAGTGCGTGCCCGTCAACGTCTCCGTGGAGATAAGGATCGCAGTCGCGTTCTTCCCATACTGATACATGGCGATGCTGCCATGGCGGGACAGGGGGTTGTTTCAGAGGTGTTTAATTTTTCCAAACTACCAGGATATCGCACAGGCGGGACAATTCATGTGGTGGTGAATAATCAGATTGGTTTTACTACAGACCCAACTGAGGCACGTTCCAGTTTATACTGCACAGATGTAGCAAAAGTGATAGAGGCACCCATATTTCATGTAAACGGAAATGATCCCCTTGCGGTTGCTATGGTCGCAGAAATCGCATTGGAGTATCGTCAGAAATTCCGGGAAGATGTGGTGATCGATGTGAATTGTTATCGAAAGCATGGTCATAATGAAGCCGATGACCCCGCGTTCACACAACCCCTGCTGTACAAAAAAATTAAGTCTATGCCGGGAATTTCGAATGTATTTTCCAAGGAACTGGTAAGTGCGGGAGATCTCAATCAAGAAGAGTGTGATGAAATTCACAAACGCTTACGTCGGCATTTGGACGCTTCTTTAGAAAAAGTGAAAACGGTTAAGAAATCGAGCACCTTTGAAGGGTCCGTTGCGGTGAAGCAAATTCCCTACGACTTTACACCAGTTTCAACCGCGGTCGAGAAGAAGGACTTAGAAAAAGTGGTTCGCGCACTGTCGACTTGCCCGGAAGGTTTTAACCTAAATCCAAAAATCAAAAGGCAGGTCGATGCGAAGGCAAAGAATTTTAAATCCGGATTGGGGATTGATTGGGGATTTGCTGAACTGTTGGCTTTCGGTTCATTAATGTTAGATGGTACTCCTATCCGACTTTCTGGACAGGATAGTGAACGGGGTACTTTTAGTCATCGGCATGCAGTTTGGTATGACAGTAAGGACCGAACGCGTTATGTTCCTTTATTGAATATGGAAGACCGGCAGGGACAATTTTGTGTCTACAATTCCCTCTTGTCAGAAGCGGCGGTATTAGCTTTTGACTACGGTTATTCTCTTGATTATCCAAGCATGCTCTCGATTTGGGAAGCTCAGTTTGGAGATTTTGTCAATGGAGCCCAGGTCATTATTGATCAATTTATAATGAGTGCGGAGGATAAATGGGGGGCGGTTTCAGATATCGTTCTTTTATTACCACATGGTTTCGAAGGCCAGGGTCCCGAGCATAGTTCTGCCCGACTGGAACGATTTCTTCAGGGCTGTGCAGAAGACAATATTGTTGTGGCAAATTTAAGTACTCCAGCACAATATTTTCACGCTCTTCGGCGTCAGAAGAAAAAAGAGTATGCAAAACCATTAGTCATCATGGCACCAAAGAGCCTACTTCGAAATAAATTGTGTATTTCGGAAGTGAAAGACTTGGTCAAGGGAAGTTTTGAAGAATTCTTACCCGATTCAACCCCTGCAAAAAAGACGGAAAACTTAATTTTGTGTTCGGGTAAAGTGTACTATGATCTACTTGAAGCCAGGGAGGGAATTCGGAATTCAAAATCCACGATTATACGAGTTGAGCAGTTTTATCCATTTGATAAAGCGAAGTTTCAAGAAGTCGTTGCACCTTATGCCAAGGCAAAACGTATCGTTTGGTGCCAAGAAGAACCCTACAATATGGGAGCCTGGAACTTTCTTTTCCCTATTTTTGAAGAAATGCTCGGTCGACGACCTTACTTTGCCGGTAGAACTGCCACTGCCAGCCCCGCAACTGGATCTTTGACCTTACACAAGATTGAACAGGCGGCACTGGTTGCAGACGCCTTAGATCAAACACAAACTTCTCATACTTAATTTTTTTAGTTATGCCTATTGATGTAAAAATCCCCGCGCTTGGTGAATCAATCTCCTCTGGTGTTCTATCCGCTTGGAAGATCTCGGAGGGAAGTTATGTTGAAATCGATCAACCAATATACGAATTAGAAACTGATAAAATTACCCAGGAAGGACTTGCTGAAGTGTCCGGAGTAATTTCATTTTTAGCCAAAGAAGGTGATGAAGTTGAAATTGGAGCAACGATTGCCAATATTGATGAATCTGCGGAGAATCCAAACTCTTCAGAGTCGACTTCAAAGCCACAGGCACAGGAGCCTGTAATTGAAGGGCCTGCTGTTACCGCTGCTGTCCCCCCTGAGAGCATTGTTGCCCCCTCCCCTTCTTTACCCTCTCAAGACGAATCTGATCCAAAAGTGGATGACTCGATTCCCGCTCCGTTGCCACTTTCCCCTGCTGTCCGGAAAATTCTGGCTGAGACC
>JABGUO010000045.1 GCA_018646565.1 Opitutia bacterium
ACAACACAAGGAAACTGCATCTCGTGCTGTAGTCGGATCGGTTACGCCACAACGATCGGGCGGAACCACTCTTTCCTTGCCCATTTGGAGCCCATCTGAGATGGAAAAATGGTGGTCGGCGAACAAAGAAGGTGACCTAGATAAACTTGCGAATGAATTGATGTCCAATCTTCGTTCCATATGGACGAAGAAAGAAGACAGATCAATGAGGGAGGGTCGGGACTTCTTTTCCTGGTTTGATCACTGGCGATGGATCAATCTCTATTCACGGTTCTATTCCAAAACAGGAAACGACTCGCTCGAGTCCGTTTTTGTTGAAGTGGGAAAAAAAGCCACCCTGCAAAAAGTTTTTCTTAAAGCTCTACATCCTGAAGACAATGAGATCCAAGCCCTGGGAATTTTTCTTTCGATCGCCCGCGATCATCCTCGGTTTATCGAAAAATATGCAGCATTAGCTTCTGCCTACGCGGTTGTCTTTGATCAACCTTTTCCAAGGGACTGGCCGCACCATCAGGTTTCCAACAAAGATGTACCGATTGATCCTTCTCTGCCCAGTCAACGTTTTGGAGAATTAGTCAAAGCTCACTTGGCGAGGAAATTGGAATATGACCCTAGCCAACTCTCGGTAACGGAGCTGAAATTTGTGGTCGATCACCGCTTGCCGAGCAGCGAGTTGGAATGGGTTCGGAATAGTGTTAAATTCAGACGGTCCAGCTTTGGTAAAATATTTGCCTCCATTCAGTATGACCATCCGAGGTTGGAGGGCGCTCTTTTTCGCTGGCCGTACGGGAGTTATTCGCTTTCTGCCATCCAAGAAAAAGGGGGAATCTGTGTAGATCAGGCTTATTTCAGTTCGATGGCAGGAAAAGCCAAGGGCATTCCCACTCTTACCTTCGTGGGGCAGGGAAGTGGCGGTGGGCATGCCTGGTTTGGATTTCTGAAAAATCCGGGTCGGTGGGAAACGGATTGTGGTCGCTACGAAAATCAGAATTATCCGGTGGGCAATGCAATTGATCCGCAAAGCTGGAAGTTAATTACCGACGATGAACTGGGTGCACTTGCCCGCGGGGAAAAAAACCTCAGCGGATTTCGTGGGAAAGCAGTGGATTATTTTGCATGGGCTATGGCAAACCCGACCGCCTTTTTTTTCCGGGAATCTCTTCAGAGAGCCCGAACACTTCACCCTGCATTCACCGAAGTATGGAAGGAGGAAGCCAGTTGGGTCGAGAGGAATCTCTCAGACCCGAGGGAAAAGAGAAATTTTTGGGATGCCTGGTTAAAGGCATTTTCGAATACGGTTGACCTGAAGATTGAGGGACAAAAAAAATTAGCAGATGTATATGACGAGATGGGCAACCCGAGGCAAGCGGACCGGATTAGGAGTCTAATTGTAAAACAGAACCGCTCTGGAAGGTTTGATTTGGCAATCAAGGAGGGAGCTGAGCAAATAATGAAAAAACTGGAGAAAAAACTTTGGTCTGATGCAGAAAAATTATTTGAACGGATGGTTAAGGATTTTGAAAAAACCGCTGGAGGAGAGTTGTATTATGGTTTAGTCAGGCCTTATGTTGAGACTCTTGACCGAAGTGGTCAGAAAGAACAGGCAAGGGATGCGATTGATTTTCTTAAAAAGAGAAATGTATTGGATCTTGGTCCGGGGAGTATAATTGGATTGGAAATGCAGAAGCTTCTCCAAAAAATAAATTAGTTCTTAGGTAATAAACCAAGGTATTGTTGAAAAAGTGCGACTGACTGAGCAGATTGTTGATCAACTTTACTTTTAACTAGATTAAATTCTTTTAGCCGAAGTGCCTCCTCGGATTTAGCTTTTTCTAGGATTTGCTCTTTGTTTTTAAGCTGAGTTGGTGTCGATTCTAGCAGTTTTACAGAGCTCTTTAGGCTATTTGCAGCTTGGGTAACTGCTTCCTTTGCCTGAGTGATTTCCTGTTCCTTCGCGGCGATGAGATTTTCGGTTTCAGCGAGATCTTTTTTAAGTAATGAGATAGTTTCTTGAAACTTATCGCTTGCCTGACCAAAAGTGGAGTCAGATTCCTGTGACTGAGACTTATTTTTGGCAAGTGTGGCCAATCGGTTCACATTCTGAATAAACAGGTTTTTGTCTGCCCTGACCTGTAAAACTAAGACTTTTCTTTTTTCGGTTTCAAGCAAAGCGTTTTTTTTCTGAGCAAGCAATTCCTTATTTCGGGCAATGGTTTGAGGTAATTTCTGTAAAGACTCAGTAATATTTTGAAAAGCTTTATGTGCAGAGTTTTTGCGTGCCCTTGATTCATTGTGCACAACCTCGTACTCTTTCAATTCCAATTCTAATTTGCTAAGATTTCTCAGTTCAATATGGCGTTTAACATTAATAATTTCAGCATTCCAGCGGGAGACCTCATGTTCAGCCTGTTTGACATTCTTTTCAGCCTGCACAAACTCGGCGAGTGGTTTTTTTGAATTGTCCTCTGCTTTGCTTAGTGCCACCTGGCTCTTGGATAGATTAGTTTTTGCTGTGGAAAGTTGAGTTTTGAACTCCTTTGAAATTGTAATTTTATCATTTCTCTCAAGTTCCATTTTTCTCTTTTTCTCCAAAGCTAAATTGTAAGATTGGATGCTTGCTGAAAGATTTTTTTCGGCGGTCATTATATTTTGCTCGATGGATTTTTTACTCAGTAATGTCTGATTGATCACGCCATGCTGCTTCTGAACTTGTTCGATTGACTGAGCCAATAAAGCTTCTAGGCTTTTCGTTTTCTGAACGGAGGAGGCG
>JABGUO010000046.1 GCA_018646565.1 Opitutia bacterium
CCCGCGACCATAAGAGCGAGGTCAAGAGTTACCACACGCTTGTCTAAAAGATTCTCCGGAACCATACCAGAAGCAATTTGTTGAGCCAATCCTTCCACGATTGCAGTTTTTCCAACCCCCGCCTCACCGATCAATACGGGATTGTTTTTTGTTCGTCTGCAAAGAACCTGAGTCATCCGGCGAATTTCATTTTCTCTTCCAATTACAGGGTCCATTTCACCCTTTTTTGCAATTTCAGTAAGATCTCTTCCAAAAGCCTTTAATGCCGGAGTTTTTTGATCTTTGCCTTTTTCTTCAGGTGCACCACCTCCCACTACTGATGCTTCGGACTCTTCAGAGGAAGAAAAATTAGGGTCAAGTTCGGACAAAATTTCATTTCTACACCGCTCGACATCAATATCTAAAGATTTTAAAACTCTAGCAGCAACCCCTTCACCTTCACGCAGTAATCCAAGTAATATGTGCTCAGTACCGACATAGCTATGATTCAAAGACTTCGCTTCTTTACCTGCTAACGCCAAAACTTTTTTGACTCGTGGGGTGTAAGGAACATTACCGGAGGGTTTGGCTTCGGGTCCAAGTCCTACCTGTTCATCTACAGCTTGTCTAACCGTGTCAAGATCGAGCCCCATTTTTTGGAGAACATTGACCGCCACTCCCTGCCCAAGATTGATCAAACCTAAAAGAAGGTGCTCAGTACCAACATAATTGTGGTGAAAACGGTCTGCCTCTTTTCTGGCAAGAGCAAGAACTTGCTGTGCACGAGGCGTGAAATTACTCATCGGTTCAGACATAATAAATATTTATAACCTTCTATTTAACAAAGTCAACTATGGCTAGATAGATCTAAGAGGGGTGCTCGTAAAAATTGATTGCGTAAAAGCTCTGCCCGCAATTCATCTCGTTGATTTGGCTCAATTGCCTCTCCGGCAGATAATTGTACATGACCAGGTTGTACCTCAATGAACATTCGATCAGCCAAACCGCGAAATTTATCTGGCATCATTCCAAAATCAGTGGCCAAGCGAACAAGAGAAAGTAAGTCCATCGCTTCTGCACTTTGGATCAAATGACAAGTCTTCAAACTCCCAATCGCACGACTCATTTTATCAATTAATCGAGTACGATCATCCTGTAGCAACTTTTCGCGGGCGAAGTTTTCCTGGCGAACAAGACTTTCCAAAGTACTGTTTAACCGGTCAATAATCGCAGATTCAGACTCCCCCAGGGTTTGTTGATTAGAAATTTGAAAAATACTTCCATTCGCATCTGATCCCTCGCCAAATAAACCCCGCACGGCAATGCCCAATTGATTAACTGCATTAATCACCTTGTCCATGTTTTTGGACATTACCAAGCCCGGCAGATGCATCATAACAGACGCTCTCATACCGGTGCCTAAATTGGTGGGGCATGCGGTCAAAAAACCTAATTCTCCATCGTACGCATAGTTAATTGCCGATTCAATTCCGGAATCAACCTCATCGGCATGTTTCCATACAGAACTAAAATCCAAACCGGGTCGAAGTACTTGAATTCGCAAATGATCTTCCTCATTAATCATTATACAACAGGAACGGTCTTGGGTTAAAACAATGCCAGAACCTTCTTCCACCTGAGAGAGTTCTGGGCTGATCAAGTGTTGCTCCACCAATATTTGGCGATCAAGTTCACTTAAGTCGTCTACCTCAACCGAAATCGAGTTATTAAGACCCTTAATTCCGCTCATCGCGTCAATGCACTTCGATAATACCGCACGTTTTTGAGCCACTTCAGCACGACCGGGAAAAGGGAACTGCCTCAAGTTTCTCGCCAAACGAATCCTGGTGCTCAAAGTCACAGGAATTGCCTTGGGTTGTTTTTTACCTCCCGATTCTTTACTCAATATTTTGTGAAACATATAGAAAAATTAAACCGTTGCCTTGGATTCGTTCTGTAAATCACGGAGTTGGTCTCTTAATTCCGCCGCTTTTTCAAAATCTTCTTTCTCAACTGCTTCCTGCAATTTCTTTTTTAAAGAACCCATTGACTGCTCAAAATGAATTCTGGACTCGGAACCAGCCGGTACTTTCCCTAAATGCTTAATTCCTGCATGCATGCCATCGAGCAAAGGATCTAGTACAGGGCGAAATACATGATAACATGCTTCACAACCGAGACGCCCCCCTTTCTTAAATTCTTGATGAGTCGTGCCACAACTTTCGCACACCATTGATGTGTTAGCGGTATCGACCTCCATTTCTACCTTATCCATCAAATTACTAATGGAAAGGTTCTCTGGATTAGTGACACCTTTAGCCTGTGCACAAGTCTCGCACAAATCCATTTTGTGCATTTGTCCGTTCAAAATTTGAGTGAGATGAACGGTGGCTTGGTTATCGCAATGGTGGCATTTCATTTGTAGTGATGATTATTGTCTTCGTTACACTCTAGTAATTATAATTAAAAAACTCAACGCATATGATGTGCGAATTCAATAATGTGAGGGATCGCTGTTTAATCTTGTTCATTCAAATGCACACCGTCAGACAGAACCATCTTCCGGAAAAGGTCAATTAATCGACGAGTCATAACACCAGGGGTGCCGTCTCCCACCTGTCGATGGTCTACCTCCACACATGGGATAACTTCAGCGGCTGTACCGGTTAAAAAGCATTCGTCGGCAGTCCAAAGATCATATCGAGTTAGTGCCTGCTCACGGCAAGGAAGTTCCAACTGGGTGGCTAAATCAATTACCGCACCCCGTGTGATACCTCGCAAAGATCCGGCATCCAATGGAGGAGTATAGAGAATGCCCTTTGCAATTATGAAAACATTGTCCCCGGTACATTCGGCGATCTCTCCTTTATCATTAAGCATTAAGGCTTCCTGAAAGCCCACTTTCTTGGCCTCGATCTTGGCTAATATATTGTTAAGATAATTTAAACTTTTAATTGCTGGCGGGAGAGCAGAAGAATTAATCCGACGAGTGGGAACTGAAATAATTTTAAGACCTCTTTCATATAACTCCTCCGGATAAAGCTGTATATCGTCAGCAATAATAATTACATTTCCAGGACCGCAACCATCTGGAGTTAATCCAAGGTGGCCAGGACCACGAGTCACTACGAGTCGAACATACCCGTTCTGCATGTCATTTATTCTACAGGTATCGCAGACGGCTTTTTTCATTTGCTCGCGATTCAATGGTAATTCGAGAAGGATTGCCTTGGCTGAATACTCCAAACGTTCGAGATGTTCTTCTAGCTTAAAAACACAACCGTCATATAATCGGATGCCTTCAAACACTCCGTCTCCATAAAGCAAACCATGATCAAAGACAGATATCTTCGCATCTTCTTTCGCTACAAAATCTCCATTCAAATAAATTTTCATTTCTTTATTACTACATGAATGAAAATTTTGAAATTGGCGAGCGCCAAGAAAAAAGGTTATTCACCTATTCGCAATTAAGTGCTCCACCACACTTGGATCGGCCAGGGTTGACACATCTCCAATTTGATCGGTTTCATTCGTTGCAATTTTCCTTAAGACCCTTCTCATTATCTTTCCTGAACGAGTCTTGGGTAATGCAGGAGCCCAATGAATTTGATCGGGAGTGGCAATTGGACCAATTACAGTACGAACCTGCTTTTTTAATTCTGCTCTCAGTTCTTCCGAGTACTCGACCCCTGAGTTTAAGGTGACAAATGCGTAAATTCCTTCTCCCTTTACCTCATGGGGAAACCCAACCACTGCCGATTCAGCGACATTCTGATGAGCAACCAGGGCACTTTCCACCTCCGCGGTTCCCATCCGGTGTCCAGATACATTAATTACATCATCCACCCGACCAGTAATCCAGTAATAACCATCTTCATCCCGCCGACAGCCATCTCCCGTAAAATAATATCCTTTGTATTGTTGAAAATAGGTACTTTCAAAACGATCGTGGTCTCCAAATATTGTCCGCATTTGTCCCGGCCAAGGCTCTTCAATAGCCAACACTCCATTGACTCCATTTCCCTTAATCTCCACTCCTGTCTGAGGGTCCAGTAAAATTGGCTTAACTCCAAAAAACGGAAAAGTTGCGGACCCCGGTTTTAATGGAGTAGCTCCGGGTAGAGGGGAAATAAGAATACCGCCCGTTTCTGTCTGCCACCATGTGTCCACAATCGGACATCTTTCCTTGCCGGCATTTCGATGATACCATCGCCATGCCTCTGGGTTGATTGGTTCGCCCACGCTCCCAAGGATACGCAAACTATCCATATTGTACTTGCTTGGCCATTCCTCTCCTGCAGCTGCAATTGCACGAATTGCAGTTGGAGCGGTGTAAAATTGGTTTACTTTCCACTTTTCAATTACCTGCCAATATCGATCAGGATTCGGATAGGTGGGAATACTTTCAAACATCAATGTGGTCGCACCATTGGCTAATGGACCATAGACAATGTAGGAATGCCCCGTTATCCAACCGATATCCGCTGCACAAAAATAAACATCTTCCTCGTGATAATCAAAAATATATTTGTGTGTGGTCGCAGTATAAACCATGTAACCTGCAGTTGTATGCAAAACCCCTTTGGGCTTTCCGGTGGACCCGGAAGTATAAAGAATAAAAAGAGGATCTTCTGCGTCCATTTCCTCGCAGGGACACTTTTCTTTGGCATCTTCCATTACTTCATCCCACCACAGATCGCGTCCGTCCGTCATTGAGCATTCAATCCCAGACTCTTCTCCCACCCTGCGGACTACAATACATGTCTCCACATCTTCCCCCATTTGACTGGATGCACTATCCATTGCCTGGTCTGCATTGGGCTTCATAGGAATTGCCTTGGCTCCACGAAATGTTCCATTAGCGGTAATTAGTGTCTTACAATTCGAATCCACAATTCGATCTGCTAAAGCCTCCGCAGAAAAACCCCCAAAAACGACTGAGTGGACAGCACCAATGCGGGCACATGCCAGCATAGCTATGGTAGCTTCCACAATCATGGGCATGTAAATTGATACACGATCCCCTTTTTTTACCCCTCGACTTTTTAACACATTGGCAAATTTACAAACCTGTTGGTGGAGCGTTTTAAAACTGATCGTATTATCCTCCCCCGGTTCATTACCCTCCCAAATGATTGCAGTCTTATTGGGACGAACATCAAGATGGCGATCCACACAATTGTAACAAACATTTGTTTTGGCTCCCGCAAACCATTTAACATCAATAGGTCCATTCTCCATATCATAATTGTAAGATCTTACTTGGTCCCATTGCTTAAACCAGTGAAAATTATGAGCCATTTCTGACCAAAATTCATCTGGCTCCTTAATACTTCTTTCGTACTGTTTTAAATATTCTTCCATACTTCCAATATGGGCTTTACTAGAAACATTGGGGGGAGGATTAACGAAGTCAGCGGGCTTATTTTCACTCATATAATCTTAGGTTAATGGTTTAAAAAAGTTTTAGGCGATTGCTCTTCGCTTGTCGATGAGTTTTAAAGAACTATTAATGCTTACTAAAGAATTAGAGTACCATTTACCCAAAGAATTAATTGCTCAAAAGCCATCTGACCGGCGTGATCAATCCCGCCTTATTGTCTTTAATCGGTTAACCCAATCGATTACCCATCACCGCTTTCACGACTTACCAAAGCTTCTTCCACCTAATCTTTCTATTCTGCGCAATGATGTTTCTGTACTAAAAGCACGACTCGCAGGGAAAAGGCCCGGTGGTGGATCTGTAGAATGCCTTTTGCTTCGCCCAACCTCTCAACCCGAAACTACCTGGCGATGCCTGTTGAAACCAGGAAATAAGACCGCGAAAGCGGGGAGATTTGAAATGGAGAACGAATATTCTGCAGAAATTATTGAAAGTCTTCCTTCGGGAGAATATGTGGTCCGTTTTCAACTCCCCCAAGACAACGATCCAGCCTCCCTTGCCCAAAGAATCGGATCGCTTCCCTTGCCTCCCTATGTTCGTCGCCCTTCTGAACAGGCAGACGAGGAGCGCTATCAAACCGTTTATGCGAACCAAGAAAACCGTTCCGCGGTGGCGGCCCCCACTGCTGGACTACACTTTACACCTGAATTACTCAAGAAACTTCAAGTAGAGGGACATACTATCCACGATCTTACTCTCTCTGTTGGATTGGGAACCTTCCGCCCGGTTGAAACCGAACGAATTGAAGACCACCCCATGCATGCAGAAAAATATTTTCTTTCCCCGTCCACTCAGTCCATCCTATGTGACTCTGAGAAAACGAAACTTGCTATTGGCACAACCTGTGTCCGGGCGATCGAGCACTACCTCAGTAATGAAGGGCGAGAAACGACCCAACCTGTTGAGGCAGAGGCAGAGCTATTCATCCGCCCCCCTTATGATTTCCTTGGAGTAGATCACCTCCTGACTAATTTCCACCTCCCTGGATCTACTCTCATGTGTTTGGTCGGTGCTTTTCTCTCCCCGGGCGAAAATAATGGAGTGGCTAAGCTTAAGGAAATCTACAACGAAGCAGTTGAAAAAAAGTACCGCTTCTTTTCCTACGGGGATGCGATGCTGATTCTCTAGAAAGGCAAAGGTTGAACGAACAACCAAAATGATTGGAACAAGTATCCCCTATTGGGAATGTTCCATTTTTCTGGAGGATTGATTGTAAAATACCTTTTGGGGATGAGCTTCTACAATGTAATAGATCCATGTCCCATCTCGATTACGAAACAAGTGGGGATATACTCCTGGACCAGTCCACATCCACTCTTGCGAGGAAGACCAAAGCCAAAGCGAGGACGGTTGTTCTGTTGAGGTGTAAAGCCATCCAAGCTTTGCATGATGAACCCAATCGTTTCCTGCTTCATAGTAATTTCCAAACCAAGCGGAACTTTTCCAACCTGCCTGAGGAAGATCAACGGAATCAGAAAAAACATTCTTCGGGGAATCAATCGGATCTTGGGATGGAATGGAGTCTGAAGTATTATCTTTAAGGCGAATAAAAAATACTGCGGTCATACCTTCTGCAGTTGCTTTGATTGATACCCTCGAATTGGCCGAAATATTTTGGGCCGTGGCGAAATCATCCTTTATTAAAAGTTCTGTACTGGCGCTTTCCCACTGGGTCGAAAGGGTAGGCAGTTGGGTTATTGTGCCATCATCTAAAGAGATCGACGCCGTAAGCTTTGTAAATTCACCAGAGAGCAATGAACTCAATTCCGAACGAACATTCAATTTTGTGGGAACCGAAAATTCAGCATTGGGACCCACTTGATTTACAATTAAGCCAGAAGAATCAGAATTTACTCCGTAAAAAGAATCACCGATGAAGCCTTCGTGGTTAATGTCTGCAAAAGAAAAATTAGTAAAACCAAATATAAAGAGTGCTAACTTAAGACAAAGATTATGTGTAATTTTCATATTGAATTGTTACATTAAAATGATGCAATTTAAATATCGGTCAAGAAAAATTTAACCACTTAACGAGAAGACGAATGGACAAGTTCACTCCTTTAATCTACAGAAGAGATTTGTAATGTTCATAAAGAAAATAGTAAAAATCTATCTTGGGTGCTTTTTAATAATTGGGTATTTTGCTTTCGGTGTAACTGATTTTGATCTTCAACCATTGGGAAAACTTAGTCAGATTGATGTCAGATTGGAAAAGGGTGCGCTTTTTGGGGTTGGTCAAGTCAGAGGTTCTTTCGAAAGAGTGAGGGGAGGAATCCAATTTTCAACAAAATCTCCTTCGAAAACAGTGGGTTCAGTCCACTTAGATGCAAGAGCACTTCATTTTGGATACCATAAAGTAGACGGGGATGCCCATCAACCCATCTGGCTTAACTCAATGAAGTATCCTAAGATTGTCTTCAAACTAGAAGGATTACGCAATGCCCATTGGAAAGGTGGTGTCCTGAACGCAGATGCTTTTGGTTCCCTACTTCTGAAGAATAAAACCTCTCCTATTACCCTTCCGGTAACCATTAAATATCTTCGAAATGGTCGAAAAAAGTATGATCGAAAACCGGGGGATTTAATTACTCTTAAAGGACAATTATCACTGAGCAGGGGAAATTTTGGAATAAATCCTGGATCTATGCTAGATGTAATTCAGGACGGAGTAGTCGTAAATGTGACTTTAGTTGGGTGCTCCAGTAGAAAACGCCCTCTTTTGCCGTCCAGGTTGTTTATTTAATAGTTCTTCTACCCTGGGTGCCAAGTTAAAGCATGGCATAAAGCAAGTCCAAGGGCATCCGATTGGTCGTAAGGCAAAGGCTTGGGCAAATGTAGCATTTGTGCAAGTGTCTGCGACATTTGTTCCTTACTCGCCCTTCCAAAACCAACTACCGCCTGCTTGACGCGAAGAGGAGCATATTCAAAGACAGGAACATCCCGAATTGCCGATGCAGATAATGCCGCTCCCCGGGCGGCACCCATAATTTGAGCAGTCTTAAAATTCTGCACATAAATGGTAGCCTCGCAGGACAAATGATAAGGCTTCCAAAGATCAAGTAACCGAGAAACCGCCTGATGAATCATTCCAAGGCATGCAATAGAATCAATCTTAGGTTTTAATTCGAGAGTTTCTGAATAAAGTAGCTTATAACTGCTTCCTTCACATTCTAATACCGCCAACCCAGTGCCACGAAGACTGGGGTCAACTCCGAGAATTCTTCCTTTAAATGGGGTTTTTCGCAATAAAGTTTTGGTATCAACCTGTGTTGATCGGGTAGATCTTCCCGCCAGATGATCGGCCCATAATTTTCGAGAACTTTTACTCATGTACTCCCTTTATCTAAAGAATCATCCGAATTCCCGCAAGTACGATGAAAAACCAAACCATTCGTTCAAATAAAGTTTGGTTGATATACTGTACAATCAAAGGAGCAATTGCAGCTCCTATCATAGCGGGAATAAACATCCACCAACTCACGGACATTGAATCAAGGGTAATAATTTCAAGATCGATCATAAATGGAATCTTGATCACATTTACGATGAGAAATAACCAGGCGGATGTTCCAATAAAAGCATATTTCGGAAGGGCCATTGCTAAAAGATAAAGTTGAGCAATTGGTCCCGCGGCATTCGCTAACATTGTAGCCACCCCTCCAATCAAGCCAAAAATAAGACCGAGCACAATTGAACCTTTGGGTATTTCTCCTTGCTCTTTTTGATTATTTCTTGTCATGCCTTTTCGAATTTTGACGAAAAAATGAAGTACAGTCATACTCAACAAGATACCTCCAATTACATACTTCAATTGCCTAACTCGATCGTCTCCACCTTGGAAATAATCAAAGACCCACCAACCAATAATTGTACCAATAATAAAACAGGGGAGTAAGCGAATAATAAAATTCCAATCAGTATGCTTTCGATAAACCAGCGTGGCAGTGAGGTCGGCCGATATGAGAACAGGAAGAAGCAATCCAACGGATAAAGGGACCCCGATTGGACCCAATGCGTCCTCTAATACCAGGGCATAGATTGCCACCGTTAAATTTCCAGCACCGGGCAAGCCTCCTTTACTCATGCCCATAATGAGAGAGCCTAAACCTAACAGGGACCAATGGGTGATTGTAAGGACTTCCATAAATATTAATTCACTTTACGAAACATGAAACATTTAGGAAATCAAGAAAATGGAGTTTTTTAGGAAAAAACCTAGTTTTTTACAAATTTACCTGCATCTACTTGAAAAGATTCCCAATTACTTTTCTCATCAGTAGTTGGAAAACTAGTACCGGTAGCAAAAACCTGAGTTTTGAGGGGAAGGAGATCTTTAAAATTGGCCTTTCTCTTTTCATCTAATTCTCCAAGAACATCGTCGATTAATAAGATTGGTGTACGAGCAAGACTCTTTTTCAAGTATTCAAACTCCGCAAACCGTAAACCCAAGACCAATCCACGTTGCTGGCCTTCAGAAGCAAAATTACGAGCATCTCTTCCATCCAAAAGGAATTCGAAGTCATCCCGGTGTGGTCCCCTGCGGGTCGTTCCAAATTGGCGGTCTTTCATTCGCTCATTCAGCAAGCGATTTGAAAAATCTGCCAATGTGGACAGTTCCAGATCCGGTCGATACAGTACACTCGCTTTTTCCAAGCCGTTTGAAAGAGATTCGTAGTAAAAAGACAGAGTTTCCGAAATAATCGGTAATGCTTGTAAACGAAATTGGTAAATTCGATAGGCATTCGGAATTAAACTTTGTTCAAAAGCATCTAATTCCCTATCTCCCCCGCCCTTCTTGAGTAAAGCATTACGTTCACGTAATGATCGATGATAAATTTTTAAAGC
Source organism: Opitutia bacterium (assembly GCA_018646565.1). GTDB lineage: Bacteria > Verrucomicrobiota > Verrucomicrobiia > Opitutales > Seribacteraceae > Seribacter. The sequence continues at coordinate 10,271 of JABGUO010000046.1, forward strand.
CTCGAAATATTCAGCCGAGGAGGAGGATAAAAGTAAATCGAGCCATTTTCTCCGATCGGACGGGCCCTCTCGAACTAACCTAAAATCTCTCGAAGAAAAAGTAACTGCAGGAAATTCACCGAGGTAATCCGAAAAACGCTTAATTTTCTCTCCATCTACTTCAAGTTGCTTTTCTCCTTTATCGTGAAATTGAAATAAAGTTTCTCGGTCCTCTTCTTTCTCATCTTTAAAGCGAAAGAAAAGCCTACTGGTTTTCGTTCCCACCCGAACCAAGCCATCCATACCAGATTTCCGAAAAGATCTTAAATTCGAGGAAATCCCAATTGCTTCTAACAAATTTGTTTTTCCCTGTCCATTTGCTCCAATAAAGAAAACATGATTTCCGGAAAAAGTTAAATTTGCAGATTCAATGTTCCGAAAATTTTCTAAATTTAAATCAAGAAGGCGCACTTACTATTTTAAAAAGAAATAACAGATGAATACGACGCTTCCTTATGAAGTTCTTTACTCACTTGCTCAAAAGCAGAGAGCAGATGGACCCAATCACTTTCCCCGTGCTCCCAATACGAACTTACACGAATTAACCTTCGAACTTCACTCGTCGACAAACCCATCGATTGAGCGATCCCTGAATGCCCTGCCTTACCTGTAGAACAGGCAGACCCCGTGGAAACTGAAAAACCTAGTTTATCTAATTTCCCGACCCAACTTAAATTTTCGAAATCGGGAAGAACAAACATTGAGGTATTCCAGAGGCGCGGACTATTTAAACCCAGAATTTTCACTGCCGGAATTAAATTGATTAAGCTCTTCTCAAATTGATCCCTCCATTCTGTGCGGTTGGTCGGAGAATTTAACTGGAATCGAACATCCTTCCACGCGGTAAGCATAGAGATAATTGCCGGATAATTTTCTGTTCCTCCACGCTTTGACATTTCCTGCTCTCCTCCTAATTGCATACTGATTGGTTCTTTACATGCAAACCATCCAACGCCCTTAGGACCTGAAAACTTGTGGGCACTAACAGAAAAAGAAGAGCATAGATCAAAACCATCACTGGGTAATTTACCAATCCATTGAGTCGCATCACAGTGGAAGAAAACACCTTTTGACAAACAAATCTCTGCCAACTCTTTCCATGGTTGAAGGACGCCAGTTTCATTATTTGCTGCCATAAGAGAAACAAAACAAATATTATTTTCACTCAAGAGCTTTTCAATACTATCAAGCACCACCCTTCCCTCCTGATCAATGGGTAGGTATCTTATTTTGTCCTTAAACCAATACCTTGCAGGTTCAAGAATGCTGGGGTGTTCAAAAGGAGAAACGAGGCAGCATAAACCAGCATTCGCTTGGGTCGCAAAATGAGCAAACACTCCATTATTTGCCTCCGTTGCACCAGAGGTAAAAATAATTTCTTCTTTTTTCAACCCAAGATCTTTCGCCAATTCTTCCCGTTCTAATTCCATCCCCGCACGAATTCGGGCACTCGACCGGTAGGGAGAAGATGGATTATGCCAATCTTCCGCAAGTGCCCTACGATAAACCTCTAAAGCATTTTCGCTAATCGAAGTGGTCGCGTTGTTATCAAAATACGCCATTTCAATACTCTTTCACTAACGAGAAGGCGGAATTGAGGGAATTATTAAAACTTGACCTAACTTTAAACTATCCTTGCTGGGCAGAGATTTTCGATTGGCTTGAAATATTCGATCAATATGGGAGGAATCCCCGTAAAGTTTCCTACTAATTGCATATAAACTATCCCCTTGTTGTACGGTATAGGTTCGTGCTCGAACAGTGGGACTAATTTCAGGCTTGGGAGGAAGTACAATGGGTAGTCTGGGTGTAGCATTTTCTGACTTGGTAGTACTAATCTGTCTCGAATTTAATGGAAGTCCTTGGCTTGCCCGAAGGTCTGCTATCTCTCTTGTTAATCGATCATTTTCTTTTTTTAATGATAACGAATCGAGTAGGTCAGAATAAGGTTCGCCGGGAAGTTCTCGAATGATTTCATGCTCTGCAGTTACAATTAATTGTCTAACCTTTGGTGCTTCTCGTGACTCATTTTCAAGTAAGAGAAATCTTCTAAAATGATAAATTGCAGCAATTGGATCTTTTCGGGAGTCAAGGGTTAGAAATAATCGGCCCGCCTCAAGGTGAGAATTGGGAGAATTCATCGCTCGACGGGTAACAGAGAGGAACTCGTCTAATGCCTCTTCCTCTTTTCCTACTTTTAAGAAAGAACGACCTCGTTGAAAAGCAGCATCTTCTTCCTCATCCACTATTGGGCCACTTTGACTGCATGCCCCCACGAGAAGTGTGAGTAAGATAATATTTAAAAATTTACAAAAATAATCTCTCATTTATTCTCCAATATAACTAAAGATAAGAGTTCGTGAATGAGGGGCACTTCGATGTTCCCACAAAAAAAGCCCCTGCCAAGTACCGAGTTGAAGCCTACCATTTGTAAATGGGATAGTTTCACTCGTTCGGGTTAAAGCCATCTTTACATGGGAAGGCATATCATCTGGACCTTCTAGTGTATGAACAAAGTCAGGATAATCTTCCGGCACAAGGTTCTCCATGAAATTTTCCAAATCCAATCGAGCAGTCGGGTCCGCATTCTCCATTAGTACAAGACTACAACTAGTGTGTCGGACAAAGACTGAAACGACGCCATCGGAAAGACCTGAATCATGTAACCCAAGTTCCACCTCTTTGGTAATTTCATATGTCCCTTTTCCTTTTGTTTTGTAGTTCCAATCTTTTTTATACACTGCCATTTTAAAAGAATACTTTACCCTTTTCTAGAAAAGGAAAATACTTTTGGCAAGGGTTGAGAGTGAAGAATGAAATATTGACCTACTTTAACTCTTTCTACTCAACTTCAATAACCACTAAAAAGAGATTTTTTAAGTTTCATTGGCTTTACGATTAACAGCGAAGTTCCGTTTCTGAATTCAACCATGCACGTAACGAATGGATTAGGTTTAAAACTAACTCCTTTTTAGGATCTTGCTTCGCTAATGAAGTAATCAACACAAAGGTTGCTAGTTCTTTTTCCTTCTGTTCAAGATTTGCTAACCAATCTTGCTTGACTGGTAATCCTTCTAGCCGTCCAAACTCAAATAGTGTCTTAAACCAAATTAAAGTCGGATCTAATCCTTTTTGTAATGCGGTAAGAGAACGAATAAACAGGGTTCCAAAAGGCAAAGTGTCCTGAAGGTGTGAACCATTGTCCAAAAATAAACGAGCGAGGGAAGAGGCCACTTGAAAGCGAAAGTGATTGTGTGCGATTTCCGACCTCTTGGATAAGATTTGGAAATCCTTTACAAATGGAAGTCCTTGCCCATCGCTCGAATGCCTTGTAACCAATTCAACTTCATCAAAAAGGTCAGGGGGCGGTTGAGAACGCACTTTTTTACTCAGCCGAAATAAGACGACTCGCAAGCCATTCCGTCCAGAGAATAATGATATTCGAAGATGTGACTCGCCCGTTTCGACCCGGTCAAGTATCGTGCCCTCCATTGCTTGGACAGGAGACGGCATCGCAATTTAATCCTGAGAAACGGGAGGTTTCTTCGTGATTTTTCGGGTTCCAGAACGAGGTTTTTTTTTCTTGGACGGGTTACTCTTTGGGGGCGGCGAAGGTTTTTGCTCTTCCTCCTCTTTTAATGCTTTGACAGCGGAGGGTGGGATAACAGCGCCTCCAGAAATTAACATCTTCATCCCCTCACCCACTGACATACTCAATCGGGAAATATCTTCGGGAGGAAGCATAAGTAGAAAACCACTTGTGGGATTGGGAGTAGTGGGCACAAAAACATTAGTCAGTGGTTTCCCAATTACTTCAACAGTCTCCCCCGATGCATCGTTGGTTAAAAAACCGAGCACATAGCAGTCAGGTCTAGGATACTCAACCAGTACCACTTCTTTAAAAACGGCTCGATTTTCTTTCCCAAATGTTTCCACAATCTGCTTAACCGAGTGGTAGACAGTATTAATAAAGGGTACTTTTCCCAGTACTTTTTCAGCCGATGAAATAAAAAACTTCCCTAACACATAATTAGATAAAAAACCAAGGATGGTTAATGATAACACACCCACAATTAACCCCAACAATCCAAGTAAGGATTCAAGTCCAAAGAAAAAACTTTCCTCTCCCAAGCCCAACTGACTAAACAATCGAGTAACCGGCTCCTTAAAGAGATTTAATAAAAAATCGAGAACAAATATTGTTGTTCCCAAGGGTAAGAAAATAAGTAATCCAGTAAGAAATGCGTTCCGGAACTTTCTAGAAAATGGTGCGATTTTAATTGTCACTTCTCTTCGCTAAACCTCAAAAGATTGGGGCGCGAGAAGAAAATTAGGCCAAAGCAAATCTTTCTCAACAATGGCCAATGCATTTGCCTCCTCAATACGCATATTTTTTCGATCGGTGTCATTCCGGTCGTCAAACCCAACAAGGTGTAACCAACCGTGGATTAAATAAAGGCTAAGTTCTTTTTCTAGTGTCAGATCGCGGCTTTCTGCCTCTTCTCTCGCTTGGTCCACTGACACACATATTTCACCCACCATTTCATTTTCAGGATCTGCGGGAAAAGTAATTACATCGGTAGGACGATAATCCTTAAGAAAATCACCGTGAAGCTTTGAATGTTCGGCTTTATTTAAAAAAGCCACCGAAAGCACGCCATTCGACATATTTTCGTGAATTAAAAAAATTCGTTGAAAAAACTTATTTAATATATCCTCAGAATATGAAAGTGCAGGATATAAATTGGTATACTCGATCGTGATCAAAATTTTATCATTTTTTTGATTGATCGCTAAAAGGGGACGAACTATCACGGCCCGGAGACTTTGCATTCTTTTCTTCCTCAGGATATTCAATTCGGGTATGAAGCATATTCAATGTGGTTTTGATAAAACTTTTTTTAATTTTAGCCACCTCCTCCAAGGTTAAAGGGCATTCATCTAATTGCCTATCTTCCAACCGGTCATGGAAAATACTTTCTAGTAATTCTTCCACACTATGCTGAGTAACTTTAGGCAGACTTCTAGCAGCAGCCTCTACCGAATCAGCAAAGAAAATAATCGCGCTTTCCTTAAAGCGGGGCTTGGGGCCATCATAACGATAAGTGGACTCATCGGGTTCTTCAGTATCAAGTTCCCCATAAGGCAGTTTTTCCTGTTTAATTTTTTGCTTCGCCTGGTGGTAAAAGTATTTCACCAGTGTGGTTCCGTGATGTTGCCTAATCACATCTCTAAAAATCTTGGGCAGTCCACTTTCCCTTGCCATTTCAATCCCTTCTTTCACATGGCTTTTTATGATTAAAGCACTCATGGCGGGATTCTGCCTATTGTGGGGGTTTCCAAATTCACCTTGATTCTCAGTAAAATAATGGGGCTGCGCCATCTTACCGATATCATGAAATAGAGAACATGCTCTACATAAAATTGGATTTGCACCTACAGCAACAGCCGCATTTTCCGACAAATTAGCCACCATTAAGCTATGGTGATAGGTACCCGGGGCTTCGACCTGCATTTTACGGAGAAGCGGGTGATTAAAATCAGTTAACTCAAACAAAGTAGCATCGGTCGCAACTTTAAAAACATGCTCAATTAAAGGCATTGCAGTAAGCACAAGACCACCGGTGAGAACTCCCATCACTAACGATGCCAACGCATGATTAACCGAAGCTACACCCCATCCTCCCGAGGCAAAGCCAATACCGAGAGCTAATATCGCCCCCGTTAATCCCGCCATTGCTCCTGCCTTGAGAGCGCTGCCCCGAAGCCTGATCTCCCGGCAGAAAAAAGCACCGACCAAACCCGCACTTAAAGAAATAGCCAAAGCTTCAATCCCCGCATTTTGCATCGTAGCGTGAAAGATACTCGTCATCAGGGCCGATAGTGCAGCCATTCTTGGACCCACGGTAATCATCACGATCATCGGTGCAAAAGCAATCGGAATGAGGTAAGGAATTAAGCCGATCAGTATCGTGTTTCCCCCAAACAGATCCGTGGATCCCAATTCTAATATTAGCCTGGACAAACATAAATTTGAAAGTATCGCCACTGCCACGATCGTAGAGCGGATAGTATCTCTCCAAAAATTAGGCAGTACCAAACTGATATAAAAAATGGCAATAAGGAAGGTTCCTGCAGTAATAAATATTCTCTTGGGCAAGAGGTCTCGGTCTTCCACAGTGAGGGATAGAAATTCTCCAAACTTTTCCAAGTCACTTTCGGTTAATTGACTCCCTTTTTTAAGTATGACATCGCCCTCCTGTACCATCACCACAGGTTGCTCCATCTCGGCGATGGCACGATTTTGTGCAGCTGTGGTTGCTTCACGATCGATATCTCGTAAGAAAAGACCTTTTTTGACAAACACCGAAAGATTTCCCGCAAGTTCATTGCGGAACTGTTGAGCGGAAAAAGAAGCATTTTCATCCCCGCTCTCAATAAAGTCTTCCAGTAACAAACCGGCCTCAGGAAAGGGGCCATCATTATTTAAATGTTCTTTTAATTTATTTAAGTAAAGAGAAAGTTCGGGGAAATCAGGAGCCAAACTCTCTGCATCAAGATTAAATCGCAAACCGTTTTCTATGCCTTCAATAACAATAAGGTTATTGGATAGATTCACCATCGTATTATTGATTAAAAGAGTTGCATTCGCCTCGGAATGAAATTTCTGGTCGACAGAGGGAAACTTGACCACTCCAGTAAGATGAAGTTTACCGAGAAGCTCCTTAATAATTTCGAAAAACGAGGATGGATCAGAAAAGTTACGCCATAAAAAAAGACCATCCAGTTCAGCTTGACTCACATTAAGATTAAAATTGGTATCTAATTCATCCCGCAAGGATTCTCGTGCGATAACCTGACTTTCTAAATCCATTGAACTCAATAAAACGAGGCCTTCCTCTAAACGAATCATTGCTTTTTTAAAACTTTCCTCGCCCGCAATATTCTGAGAAAACTCACGGGGAGTACTGCTCCGAATCCATTCTTCCGCGTCCCTTCTTCTAATCTCACTCTGAAAAGAAAAAGCACGATCTGAATAAACATTCTCAGGTGCCACTTCCCCCAATGAGCGCAATCCAGGTGGATCTTGTCCAACGAAACAGATAAAAACAATGGAGGTAGCAAAAATCAGGGTAAAAAATACTTGTTTTCCCAAATTCTCCCAAACTCCTCGAATCCCAGATGACAATTTTAAATCCTCGCTCTCCTCCTTCAGCCCTTTCCTTCTACGGGCGAGCTTGCGACCACTCTTTTTTCGTAAAGGTTTATTTTCTTCCATTACAATTACAGGAATTTAGCATTCAGGCTTTTCATAAGCCGAGATTATTTTACTCACGAGCGGATGCCGAACTACATCTCGATGATCAAATTGATGAAAATATACTCCATCTACATTCGAAAGCGTTTTGTGGGCTTCCA
>JABGUO010000047.1 GCA_018646565.1 Opitutia bacterium
GGAGTCTTACTGTGAAGCTTGCGGAAATTCTTTACCTCCTGGAGAGAAAGATCGTAACCCGCCAAATGAAGCCAACCATAAAGGAACATACTTCCGTGACCGGCGGAGAGAACGAAGCGGTCGCGGTTTAACCACTCCGCGTCCGAAGGATCGACCTGTAAATCATGCCCATAAAGAACCGCACCCACTTCGGCAGCACCGAGAGGAAGTCCGAGGTGACCGGAACTGCATGCATGAACGGCGTCGATTGCCAAGCCTCGGGCTTGATCTGCTGCTTGTTGAAGAATTTCTATATTTGGTAGTGCCATAGTAATTTTGTGCTTTAAATTAAAAGTACGGGAATTGAAAAGGAGTTATTGAAAAGTTTTATTTAGAGTAAACTATCACTCTTGGTAGATAACATCTTTTGTAGTCAATTCAACCATGTTTTCTCCCAGGCCCACCTCTACGTGCTTGGACCATATAGTAACCACGCCAGTTTGATCATCTTTATCGATGCCAATGAGGAAGTACTTATCATCCGGAGAGACATCATCCAATTCTCCGTTTCCGAAAGGGTCAGTTCTCGCTTTTCCTACTTTTGCCTGCAACAAGATTGACTTTACTCCCAGCGCAATTTCTGGGTTTGCTGTAGAATCTTTTTCCGCATGAGCCCATAATTCAGCAACGGACTTCACCTCACCCGCTAAGGCACTGTCTAAATTCAAATCAGAAAGTAAATCCTGCAGATTACGGGTAGTTAAATAAAAATCGGAAGCCTGGGCTGGCCGTTCCTTTCCTTGAGCAGTGGGAACAGAGGCTTTAAACTTCAATACCGACCGGGCAAGCTTGCTATAACGTTGTAATGGATACCGACTTTCGGATTCCGCTATTGTGGGGGGCGGGGGCAGTGATAAAAAATCCGAGTTTGGCAATTCTTCTTCCTGGGGTGATATCTTAGTGGCAAGAGGTGCGGAATATTCAGCAATCGGAGAATTCTCCCGATCGGTTTTCTGTTTAGCTTCCGATATTACCCTACTCAAATATTCAATTCTTTGCTCGGCACTCAAATGGTCATTACCCTCTAAGATAAAAGCTTGCAACTCATCATCCCCGGGACGTTGACTTTGCTTAGACTCCGATTCGAATAGTTTGGCCTCCAAGTCTCTGAGGCGATTTTCCAAACTCCTTACTTTTCTGGATTCAATTGTTACTGGTTCTTTTGCCGCATGCTTTTGCTTACGCGAAGCGAAAACTGGCATCGGTCCAAGTCGAGGATTTAAAGATAGTTGCTCGAGAGTATAAAATTGAGGATTCCCCTTGTCCATGAAATCAAAAAGGGGAACATTTTGAGGATAAAAAAGAGGAATAGCAGTCTGCTTTCTTTTAATTCGTACAATCATCGAACCATCCTCTTCGATATTGCGAATGGGACTTATCCAAGTGACTGAATCCATTACATCCAAAGACCTTAGGCTTATAAACTCTCTTGCACCAACGCTTCCCTGAGCAAACAAAGAGGCAAAACATAGTAATAACATTTTGTTGTAATATGCGTTCATAACAACATTTATGCTAATCATTGATATTATTTTAGATGTTTGCAAAGTTTTTCTTCTTGCCCATCTTGCAAATTACTTTTTTTTTCGATGATTAAAACAAAATTTAGTTTTCAAACCGCTTTTGTCGATTCCCCAATATCCCCACCTCAATTATAACACGCATCCTCTTTAGTATGCCTATCAAACAATTGCTAATATGTCAGACCATTCATCCTCAGAAATAATGATCGAGACACAAGGTCTCAGTAAATACTACGGTGATTTTATCGCGGTAGATGACTTAAATATTACCATTCGCGAAGGAGAGGTAGTCGCATTTCTCGGGCCAAACGGAGCGGGAAAGAGCACTACCATGAAAATGCTTACCGGATACTTGGCACCTTCTTTAGGAACGGCAAAGATTTGCGGGATGGAGGTTGCTCACAATAGAGAAAAAGTAGCAAACCGGATTGGTTATCTTCCAGAAAATGGCCCACTTTACGAGGAAATGACTCCCCTGAAACTGCTCAATTTCTTTGCAGACGCACGCAGTATAGATGCCAAAACAAAAGCAGTCAGGATTGAACAAGTGGTGGAACAGTGTGCGATTAACACAGTTTTAAATAAACCAATCGGAAAACTTTCCCGAGGATTTCGACAACGGGTCGGAATGGCTAATGTTCTCCTCCACGAACCCGATGTGTTGATTATGGACGAACCTACCGCAGGCCTCGACCCAAACCAGGTTTTGGAAGTAAGAAAAACCATTAAAGATTTGGGCAAGACTATCCTGTTATCAACTCACATCCTCCAGGAAGTTCCGGAAATGGCCGACCGTATAATTTTGATCGATCAGGGGAGATTAATTTTTGATGGTACTCCGAATGATTTAAAAGATGAATCCTCACTTGACTCCTGGTTTAATCGCCAAACTGCCTAAGACCTTACCTTTAACATTTTCCTGTTATGAATTCCCAAGCTATCTCCGCTGTATTTAAACGAAATCTTGCTTCCTACTTCGGAAGTCCAAGTGGGTATGTCTTTATTTGTGCATTCCTTCTGGCCAGTGGAATTGCTGCTTTTTGGTCGCAAGAGTTCTTTGATTCCAATTTGGCGAATTTGGACCAGTTAAATCAATTCCTACCGCACATTCTCCTTGGTTTTATTCCCGCCATTACCATGAGTATCTGGGCGGATGAACGAAGGCAGGGAACGGACGAACTTCTTTTAACCCTTCCAGGCAGCGACTTTGATGTGGTTCTAGGAAAGTATTTCGGTGCAGTTGCAATTTTCGCGATTTCCTTACTCTTTTCCCTGGTTGCGAATTACTTTGTA
>JABGUO010000356.1 GCA_018646565.1 Opitutia bacterium
CGAAGGAAAAAGAAATAAGAGGCCCAGTTTTAGCGGTTGAAATAATAATCGATCCCATTCTTCTCTCTAAGAAAAGAAAGAATACTACCTTCCAACCATTTTCCACATTTCCGCCTGCCATCAAAGACTTGGCACTCGTGGTGGACCAAAACGAATCTGCTGAACAAGTCCGCTCTTCCCTTGAATTAATCGCCATCGATATCGCAAAGGGAAAGTTTGAGGTGGATCCTGTCACAATTTTCGATCTCTTCTCCGGAAAAGGAATGCCAGAAAATCAAAAAAGTATCGCATGTTCTATGCGATTCCGTTCTCCGGACCGGACTTTGGGTGAGAATGAGGTCAATGCCGCATTTGAAAAAATTGTCGAAAAAATTGAAACTAATACGCCCTACTCTTTGAGGACATAATTTATGAGTGAATCTGACCCCAACCCCATGGACATCGACTATGTTTCCAATCTCGCTCGCATCGAGCTTACCAAGGAAGAAAGGGAAAAATTCCATCATCAATTGGGAGATGTGTTACAGTATTTCGAAAAGCTCAAGGAGGTGGATGTGGACGGAGTAGAGCCTACTGCACATGCATTTCCTCGTTTTAATGTATGGGATGAAGATCAAGCCAAAGAGCCATTCTCAGTAAAGCAAGCCATTCAAAACGCTCCCCAATCAAGAAATAGTCAAATTGTGGTTCCCAAAGTGGTGGAGGATTAAAGTTATGAGTAACGCTACTATTATCAGCAAAACAGCAGTCGAACTGTCCCGCTCACTTTCTGAAAAAGAATTGAGCTCACAAGAAGTCGCGCAAGCATACCTCGAGCAAATTGATCGGGTTGACCCACAGGTTCATGCCTTTCTTCACCGCGATGATGACGACTTCTTGGCCCAGGCCAATGCATCCGATAAAAGAAGAGCAGAGGGTAATACATTAGGTCCATTGGATGGAATCCCAGTGGCAATCAAGGATGTAATTTCTGTCCAAGGTCAACCGCTTACGGCCGCGAGTAAGATTCTTGAAAATTATATTTCTCCCTACGATGCCACCGTAATTAGAAAACTAAAGGATGCAGGTGCCGTGATCGGTGGCCGTTTAAATTTAGATGAATTTGCCATGGGTTCATCCACCGAAAACTCTGCCTATGGCCCCACCCGAAACCCATGGGATTTTGATCGTGTGCCCGGGGGAAGTAGTGGCGGCAGTTCTGCAGCAGTAGCCTCTCGGGAAGCCCCTCTGACCCTGGGATCTGATACCGGGGGTTCAATTAGGCAACCCGCTTCTCTTTGCGGAGTGGTGGGAGTTAAGCCAACCTACGGGATGGTGTCCCGCTATGGCCTTGCTGCCTTTGCTTCTTCCCTCGATCAAATTGGTCCATTTTCTCAAACGGTTGAAGATGCGGCCCTTTTACTAGAGACAATATCGGGACATGACCCGCTTGACTCCACCAGTTTCCCCACCGAAGTGCCCCAGTACAGCGCTGCACTTCGCGATCCATTAACTCCCTGCACACTGGGATTACCTAAAGAATTTTTTGGTGAAGGCATTGATGATGAAGTCAGAAAAGCAATTGATGAAACTATTGAATTTTACAAAAGCTTGGGGCATAAAATTGTCGAAATTTCATTACCAACCACTGATTTAGCAGTTCCCGTTTATTATGTAATTGCCACTGCGGAAGCATCCTCAAACTTGGCACGCTACGATGGAATTCGATACACCTCACGAAGTGAGCAATCAGAAAATGCAATCAATGTGTACGCTAAAAGTCGCGGCGAGGGATTTGGCGAAGAAGTAAAAAGGCGCTGTATTCTGGGTGCCTATGGATTAAGCAGCGGATATTACGATGCGTATTATTTAAAAGCCCAAAAAACAAGAACCCTGATCCGAGAAGACTTTAGTCGGGTGTTTAAAGAGGTGGATGTAATATTGACCCCGACCGCACCAACTCCCGCATTTAAATTTGGGGAGAAAAGTAATGACCCGATTTCAATGTATCTGAGCGATATTTTTACTATTTCTACCAATCTTGCCGGGCTCCCTGCCCTTTCTGTACCATGCGGATTTACCAATTCTGGTCTTCCCATTGGCATGCAATTGATTGGCCAAGCTTTTGAAGAGTCCAGTCTTCTTTCCATTGCTCATGCCTACGATCGCGAACATCGATTTGGCTGCCAATCACCAAACATTTGAAACCGGGGAGAAACGATATGAAATTTGAAGCTGTCATAGGACTTGAAGTACATGTTCAATTAGATACTAAATCTAAAATGTTTACCCGCGTACCCTGTGGTTTTGGCAAACCGCCGAACTCACTTACCGATGCAGTCGTACTCGGTTTACCCGGAGCACTCCCAGTCATGAACCGGGAGGCAATTGACAAATCCATAAAAGTCGGACTTCTTCTGGGTTGTAAAATTGCCCCTGTTTGTAAATGGGATCGCAAAAATTATTTCTATCCCGACATGCCCAAGAATTACCAAATTACTCAGTTCGATCAACCGATCTGTGAGGGCGGAGAGGTTGAAATCGAGCTACCTGGAGATTCGCCGGCAGTAATGGGTGAACACCGTATGGTCAAACTGACTCGAATTCATTTGGAGGAGGATGTAGGAAAACTGACCCATTATGAAAATGACAGCCTAGTTGACTATAACCGGGCGGGTTCACCACTATTGGAAATAGTGAGTGAACCGGATATGTATTCTCCAGAGGAAACCTTTTCATTTCTCACCTCATTAAGAAACTCACTCATTTATGCTGGGATTTCTTCCTGTGATATGGAAAAAGGACAACTCAGGTGTGATGCGAACATAAGCGTCCGACCGGTTGGAACTAAGACACTGGGCACGAAGGTTGAATTAAAAAACCTCAATACCATTTCAGGCGTTAAAAATGGAGTTGAATACGAAATAAAACGCCAAATTAAAGCAATTGAAGAAAAGGAGGAAATCGTCCAGGAAACGAGGAGGTGGAATCCAGATCAACGCTACACCACACCCATGCGTTCCAAGGAAATGGCACATGACTACCGTTATTTCCCGGACCCGGATTTAATGCCCGTGAAAATTGATCAGGCTTGGATCGATGGAATTGCGAAGCAGGTACCCGAAAAACCATTTGATAAACAACGCCGGTATATGTCTGAACTGAATTTACCTTATTCCATCACATCTGCACTTTGCCCGGATTTTTCTCTTTGCCAATATTTTGAACTGGTTGTTTCTCTCACAAAAGATCCCAAAAAAGTGGGCAATTGGGTTGTGAATGATTTACTACGCGAACTTTCAAACGCGAATTCCGAGACAAATCCAATTGCGGTCGAAGAATCTCCTGTCACCCCGCAACACTTAGCCGAACTGGTCGACTTAATTGATAAGGGAGTGATTTCTAATAATGTGGCAAAGGAACTTTTTCCAGAAATGTTCTCCTCGGGGAAATCGGCCTCTGAATTAGTCCAAGAACAAGGTCTGGAAGTAAAATCAGACCAGGGAGAAATTGAATCCATTTGTGTCCGGGCAATTGAAAATGACCCCGACGCTGCCCAAAAATTTAGGGATGGAAAAGAAGGGGCAATTAATGCCTTGAAGGGGTTCGTCATGAAAGAGACTCGTGGACAGGCTAACCCTAAGGTCGTGGATACCATGCTGCGCGATTTACTTTCAAATTAGTTTGTCACTCTAAGGATCAAACTAATTGAGACCGAGTCTCAAAAATAACTTTATTTTTTTCTCCAATTCGATAAGGTTGGTCAATTAAAGATGTTTCTTTCTTATAAAATACCCTTCTCTCTTTATTTGCTAACTATTGCAGTCTCGCTTGTCAGTGGGCAAGTTAAGGAGACCCATCAGATTATTGAGGAATGGGTGAAGACAAAACAGATATTTTCCGAAGAGAAAAGTACTTGGAAGTCAGAAAAAGCGGCCCTCCGCGACATTGAAGGGGCATTAAGTAAAGAAATTGAAGAACTGGAAGGCAAACTCCTTCTATTCGAAAAAGAAAATGTGGGGGCAGCCCAACAAAGAGCAGAACTCTCAGACCGTAAGGAAAAGGCGAAAGATGCATCCCTTCAATTCTATCAAGGAATGCAACAAATTGAAAAAGAAGTCAAAGCGACCAATAATATTTTGCCCTCTCCACTCCGGGACAGATTATCTGTATTTCACGAAAAAATAGATAGTTCACAAAATAACAATCTTCCTTTGCGCAAGAGACTGGAAGCATTGGTTGCACTGTTACAAAGCATTCACCTCTTTCATCGGGCAGTCCATTTAGAAAGGCAGGAATTTAGTTTGGACGACGGTAAGTCCCGGGAATTTCGGGTAATTTATTTTGGACTCGGAATCGCCTATTTTGTCAACGAATCTGGAAATGTAGCCGGTTGGGGAAAGCCTTCCGAAACCGGATGGAGTTGGATTCGACAAGATGAATTGGCCAAAGAAATTGCAAATGGAGTCTCCATCATGGAAAACCGTGCCCTTCCCCGCTTCCTCGAACTCCCGATCTCAACTCCTTCCCATTCGATCAAGTGAAAATGCGCATTTTAGTATTTCTACTTTCGACATGTTTCGTTTCAAATATGGGAGCACAGTCAATGGATGCCGTACGGATTGAAGCGACAGCGGATTTAAAAGAAGCAATTGCTTCACTTGCAGAGTTACGGGAGCAAATTGAAACGGAAAAAATTCCTTTGGCTCGAAAAGTTTCGGTATTGGAAAGCAAGGCCAGGAAACTAAGAGGTGAACTGCAACATTACCTCCGTCTTCGCGATAATCGGGAGGCCAGCCTTATTCAACTTGAAGGGGAAGTAAAAGAGAGTGAAGCAGATTTAGATTACAGTATTAATCTGTTAAATGATTACATCTCAAGTTGGCACCA
>JABGUO010000357.1 GCA_018646565.1 Opitutia bacterium
CCTTGAACGGTGAGAAACCACTTGCCCAGGCAAATGATGTACCAATAATAAACCACACTTGATCGAAATTTTCACACTCATTCGGAAAGCATGAACAAAAGCGAAGAACAGTTTTACATAGTACCCGAGGGCACACATAATGCCCTTGTTAAAAATGCCTATGCTCACCGAGGTTTTGACCAGGAGGAGTGCGATGCAGCGGCTCGCTTTTCTTCCTACGCCACCCATCACGGCATACGGACGCACAATGCATTAAAAGCATTGCACTTGGACGATCTTTTTGGATCGAAAGCGGGGGGCTGCAAACCATCGGCTACAATCATTAAAAAGGAGAGTCGTTTTGGAGCCTCTCAGGTTTGGGATTGTCAGTATAAATTGGGCCAGGCTACGGCTTATGAAGCAATGGATGCCTGCATCGAATTGGCAGATAAATACGGGATTGGTCAAATCTCGGTGGATCATGCATTTCATTATCTTTGGGGTGGTGGCTATGTAATGGAGGCAGCCAAGAAGGGCTACATTGCCTACACTAATTGTACGGCTGCGATTACGGAAGTGGTTCCCTTCATGGGGAGTAGTCCGACTTTGGGTACGAATCCCCATTCCTGGGGTTTTCCTACCACTGAGGCCCTTGGCTTTCCTATTGTGATTGATTGGGCGACCTCGGTCATTGCGATGGGTCGAGTTCAGCAACTCAAGAGGGAAGGAAAGTCTCTTCCTCCGGGTGCTGCGGTTGATTCCGAGGGTAATGAAACCACAGACCCCCATCAGGTTGCCGCTCTTAAACCTTTCGGTGCTCATAAGGGGTATGGTTTATCATTGATTAATGAATTGGTGGCCGGGTTTATTGGTGCGTCCAAGCCCACGCTACGGAGCAAGCATTTGAATGATGGAGATAAGCACACCCCTAATTTTTATTTCCAGGTTATCCATCCGGAAGCACTGAGTAGCGGTGCATTCGCACATGGACGAAATCAGTCTGAAAATATAAAAGTCGTACTCGATGATATTTTAGGGGAAGGGAATGAAAAATGTATTGTTCCCGGGCAGATTGAGGCCGAATTTGCGAAGCTATCTGAAGAGGCAGGGGGACTGCTTTTTTCGGAAAAGGAAATTGAAGAATTTAATTTGATTGCAAAGGAGTGCGGATCGGAACCTTGGCAATTAAATGCCTTAGAAAAAAGTGGAAATTAATTTATGAGTCTCGACATTAAATCAAAATCTGACTGCCGTTACGACCTTGTCTCGCTCGGTGAAATTATGCTTCGTCTCGATCCGGGTGAGGGCAGAATACGAACGGCACGAAATTTTTCCGCCTGGGAAGGGGGAGGGGAGTACAACGTGGCCCGCGGATTACGCCGATGCTTCGGAATGGACACGGGAGTAGTTACCGCATTTGCGGATAATGAGATCGGCCGATTAATAGAGGATTTTATTTTGCAGGGTGGTGTGGACACTTCGCTGGTTCGTTGGGTTCCCTATGACGGACTCGGACGGGAAGTGAGGAACGGTTTAAACTTCACTGAGCGCGGTTTTGGTATCCGCGGAGCGGTCGGAGTACCCGATCGTGGACTGACTGCAGCCTCTCAATTGAAAGTCGGAGACATTGATTGGGATGACCTTTTTGGAAATCAGGGTGTTCGCTGGTTCCACACCGGGGGAATATTTGCGGCGTTGTCCGAGTCCACTGCAGAAGTTACTGCGGAAGCGGTGCAGTCTGCCCAGAAATACGGAACTATAGTTTCTTATGATCTGAACTACCGCCCCTCACTTTGGAAATCGATAGGTGGGATTGAAAAGGCCCAGGAAGTGAATCGTGCGATTGCCCGGAATGTGGATGTGATGATTGGAAACGAGGAAGACTTTACTGCTTGTCTCGGATTTGAAGTGGAAGGTGTGGACGAAGCAATTTCTACGATCGAAGTGGATAGTTTTAAGAAAATGATCACCCAGGTAGTGAACGAGTTTCCCAATTTTAAGGCGACTGCGACCACTCTGCGTACCGTGAAGACGGCCACACTAAACGATTGGGGTGCGATCTGCTGGCAGGGTGGAAATTTTTATGAGGCGGTTCATCGTCCGGATCTAGAGATTATGGATCGGGTCGGCGGCGGAGACAGTTTTGCCTCCGGTTTAATTTATGGATTTCTTCAGGGGCATGATGGGGGGAAAGCAGTTAATTACGGAGCAGCTCATGGGGCTCTGGCGATGACCACACCAGGAGATACTTCCATGGTGACCGTTGCGGATGTGGAAAAAGTAATGGGGGGTGGTGGAGCCCGGGTGGTAAGGTAAATCTCAACTATTTATTTCCTATGAAAGAATTATTTAATATAAGCGGAAAAGTTTTTGTGGTTACTGGCTCAACTGGTGTTCTTGCCGGAGGAACTGCAAGGTATTTACAGGAGCAGGGTGCCAAAGTGGCTTACCTCGGAAGGAATCAGTCTAAAGTGGATGCAGTCTTGGAAGAGGCGGGAAAGATATCCGAGCATTGCCTGGGAGTGACTACTGATGTACTTGACGAAGATGGGCTCAATAGGGGGTATGAGAAAGTGATGAACCAGTTCGGTCGGGTCGATGCCCTGATCAACGGGGCGGGCGGAAATATGCCTGGTGCGACCATTGGCCCGGATAAGGAAATTTTTGACCTTAATATAGACGACTACAGCCAGGTGATGGACTTGAATCTCAAGGGTACGGTTTTGCCGACACTTACTTTTGCCAAAGCATTTAAGGGACAGGGTACGGGTTCAGTAATTAATTTTTCGTCTATGTCTTCGGGCCAGGCCTTGACTCGGGTTTTGGGATATTCCAACGCCAAGGCTGCAATCGATAATTTTACCCGTTGGATGGCGACCGAAATGGCATTGAAGTACGGAGATGGAGTCCGCGTGAATGCAGTGGCCCCGGGATTTTTTATTTCCAATCAAAATCGGGCTCTTTTGCTTAATGAGGACGGCTCATTTACCGAGCGTGGACAGCAGGTCATCAACAAAACTCCATTCAGGCGCTTTGGAGAGCAGGAAGAAATTTACGGAACCATTCATTATCTACTTTCGGACGCCGCTTCTTTCGTAACTGGAACCGTTGCGGCGGTGGATGGCGGATTTTCTTCTTTCTGCGGGGTATGAAATTTCGTATGTTTGGTTAATTGATGAAGGCAAAGTATTATTCAACTGCTGAATTGGCAGAGAAGACAGGGACTTCGAGGCAGGTGATCTCCGCAATTATAAACGAGAAGTGGAAGGAGAAGAGAATTTCGCAGGCTACATACGAACGCATTAAGAAAGCGATGGATGACCTTGGCTTCGTACCGGACCGGACTGCAGTCTCACTCAAAAAAGACAGTCGGAAAAAAGTGGGACTACTCTGTCATGGTCCTTTATATTCTCATATTTTGACTGCGATTGAAAAACTCAACCACCATTTTTTGGATCAAGGAATTCCAGTTGAAATGCACATAAGTGCGGAAGGGAGACTCGCCGAAGGATTACGGGATTTAATGGGCCAGCGAGTGGAAAGTTTGGTTGTGCTACTCAGTCCGATGACCCGCAACTTTTGTGAGGTTGATTTGAAGAACCCATCGATTCTCAAATTATTACGGGTAGTGCCCAATATTATATACAATTTTCCTTTTGGGATTCATGAAGACTCGCTTGAAAAAGAACTGACCCGAGGAGGTTCTCAACTGATCGGTTTTTCTAAAGAAAAAGCATACACTCAGTTTTTTAAAGATTTTACTGCCCCAGAGAAGACCCGAATTTTGATGGATGACAAGATTTTTGCACTGTTTAAAGCTGGAACACAGATGAGCAAGATTTGTGAGAGTTTTGATCGATTGGATACTTACCCTAATCCCCAAAGTGACAAATTGGACCAAAACCCTTTTCTGATTGGAGAAAAGCTTGCTCATATGCTTCTTACCAGGATCAGAGAGCAGCACTATGATTTTATTCTGACCTCTTCGGATCGGATTGCCCAGGGCATGGCCGCTGTTTTAGAGGAAGCAGGGTTATCTATTCCCAAAGATATTAACCTGCTTGGATTTGATAAAATAAATTCTCTTCCCTACTTTAAGCATGCCTTGCCCACGATTGAAGTGCCGATACAACCAATGATCGATGAACTTCTTGCCACATTGAAAAAGCAAAAATGGAATGGAAATTCATTTCGGGTTGAAGCAAACTTGATTGGTACTTAAGGAAAATTTGATTTTTAAGTTGTAGGACTTTCATCCTGTCGATGGAATGGTCATAAAATCAAATAATGAGTACAGTTGACCAGTTCGAAAGCGTTTTTAAGGCAGCCGCCAAAACAATCTATCTTCATGAAAGCCCATCCTTCGGGAAGGTTTTGTTGGTCACCGATATGGAAGAGTCCGATTCCACATTGTATTTAAACTCGGTACGTACGTATTTTGAGAAGACTCTTCTTCCCGGTGAAACGAAATGGGAGGTGCTTTCCAAAAAGGACTTTCAAACCGTTAAGGAGTTGCTCGGTAAAGTCGAAGAGTATCAACCTGACTTGCTTCTCACTTATCGTAACCTAAGGAGTGATTCGTGGAGGTGGCCATACAGCCTGGGTGAACATTTGGATGTTCTTACCCAAGTAACCACCACGCCCGTTCTTGTGTTACCCCACCCGGATCGAGATGATGCAGCTGAACTTTTGGAAAAGTCTCCTGAAAAAGTAATGGCGGTGTCAGGTCATATGTGCGGGGAAGGTTCCCTCATTAAATATGCATCTGCCTTCACTCCCAAAGGGGGGAAGCTGTTACTGAGCCATATTGAAGATAAGGTTACCCTTGACCGTTATCTTGATGCGATTGAAAAGATTCCTGATATTGATACCGAAGTGGCGAGGGAAACCCTGCTTGCCCGACTGCTTAATGATGCCAAAGATTTTGCCGAGTCTGCTCGGTCTGGTTTGGAACGTGCCGGCCTTGGGATTTCAGTTGAGTGCATGGCTCAATTAGGATCCCGTTTGGAGGATTATCGAAAACTTATTGAAGAGGGACAGGTCGATCTTCTAGTTATGCACGCCAAGGAGGATGATCAATTAGCGATGCATGGTATGGCCCATCCTCTCGCGGTTGAACTTCGCTCCGTACCCATTCTTTTATTGTGAGTATATTACCGAATTTCCTGGCATCTTCCTCTGCACATTCTGTCAGTCCTGGAGTGACATATATTTTTCTAGGATTACTGGTGTGTATGATTCTCTGCCTGGCTTTGGAGGAAAAGATTCACGCTAAAAAGTCTTTGATTGTAGGGTTATTTTCTGTCGTGGCCCTTTTTCTCGGTGCCTGGTTTAATCTGCTTCCTTTTACAGATGTAAGTAATCTTGTCATTGGTGGACACAAAATTTCTCTGCCTGTTTATATTCCGGGCGTGGATTGGGAAGTCATCGCGATCATACTTGGTTCCTCCCTGTTTGTGGATGTCACAAGCAAGTCCGGACTCTTCACTTGGGTTGCGGTTAAATTAACTAAGCTTTCTTCAGGAGATCCTCTTCGCCTACTTATTCTCTACGGGGTAATGACAGTGGTTTTTTCCGCGGTGCTGAATAATGTCACCGCGATGATCATCGTGGGTTCACTGACTGGAGTCTCTCTTAAAAAACTCAATCAATCAGAAAAACTGTTGGGCTTCCTTCTAGTGGAGGGATTACTCACCAACATTGGAGGACTGCTCACCCTTATTTCTTCAGTGCCCAATATTATTGTGGGGAAAACGGCGGGGATTGAATTTATTGATTTCTTCCTGAAAGCGGCACCTTATGTGGTAATTGCCACCGTGGTGACCCTCTGGCTTGGTTCCAGGCTTTTCAAAATCGGTTCACTTAAAACCGAGGAAGAAAAAACTTCCGCAAAGAATTTGGTGGCTGGATTTGATGAGAACGAAGGAATTGAGTCGCCCGGTTTTTTCCGCTTTGGGGCCATTATGACATTTGTGTTTATTGGAACTGTGGCCATGACCTCGCAATTGCCTGTGGTCAACGAGCTCGGGCTTGGCTTTGTGGCTCTTTCCTTTGCTGGCATTATGCTCGTTCGGTACAAGTCAGTGGCGGATCGGTTTTATAAGACAATTGATTGGGATTTACTCTTTTTCTTTGTCTGCTTATTTGCGGTGATTAATGTAATGGAGCATGCCCGTGTGCTAAACCTAATTGGTGATTGGCTCATGCCCATTATGGGGTTGGGGGATTCCGCGGGTCCAGCTGCCCTGCTTGTCGCCTCAGCTGCGGCCAGTTCGGTAACCGATAATATTCCCCTTGCTGCAATGTTGGCTAAGATACTCGGAGCGATGCCCGAAATTTCATCCAATCCGGACAGTCCTTACTGGTGGGCGGTTATATTTGGATCAAACCTTGGCGGAAATATCACTCCGATTGGATCCGC
>JABGUO010000358.1 GCA_018646565.1 Opitutia bacterium
AACCTGATCAAAATATCACCCTGCCCTGAACCATTCCCCAGGATGCCGTGTTTGTAGGCTTGATCTGAGTCTTCAGGATCTGACCCGATCATAAATGTTTTTGAATAAGTGAATTTGTTCAAGGTTAAACGATAATCTAAGTTACGATCTAAAAACAAAATTCTTTCGTTGCTTTGATTTGAATCGATTCCTTGGTCACTTTTAATTTGAAACCGACCATTTTTCCAACTGACGGGAAGGAGGGCTTCGATAGCAAGTAGTTGAGTTGTTTCCCATTGTATATTGTAATCAGATGCTTCTTTTAGAATCGGAATGAATGATTCGTTTCGAACTTGAGAAGGGGAATATCGAGCAATGTGACGAAGTTCATTTCTCCACAGATGTTGGAATGCAACTTTCCATTTTTCATTGAGTGAATAATGAGCTGGAAACTTCTGTTTGTGTTGAGAAATGAGATTTTCCTGAATGGTTTTATTTTCAATATTCTGCAGAAAAAACTTAAAGGATTTTTCATTTAAAGAAAAAATGGAGCGATTGTAATAACTGTTAAAATCAGCTTGCCTAAAAGAATCGAAGAGAGTTCGACCAAACGCTTCCATCGGGTGCAGTTGAGCACGCCCATCGCTTGTTACCAATTGAAGTAGGATGCAAGCTGTAATAATTTTAAATATGCTGCACATGTCTGAAAGTTATGGATTTCTTTTCATTCAGACAAGCGAGAATGTAAATATTTGTAATGCACTGCTATAATTGAAGTGAGGAAGATAGTTCGGGTTTCATTTCAGATTATCATAATTCGTGCAAAAATCCTTAAAATACAAAGTTGGTTCGTGATTTGCTAATTGTTTGGAAATATGAAAAGAATTCGTCCATTTGACACTAGGCAACTTGAAGCTTTTGATGTACTTTGCCGTACTGGAAGTTTTACCAAAACAGCAAAACATCTTTTTCTCACTCAGTCAGCAGTGAGTCATTCAATGAAAAATTTAGAGGATGAGGCAGGATGCAAACTTTTTAGTCGGCAAGGAAAAAAAGTTTCTTTAACACAAGCGGGTGATCGATTACTGAATTTTGTTCGCCCATTTCTTGTTGAAATGGAAAATGTTCGAGACGAATTGGATGGTTTTGAAAAGTTTGGCACAGGACGTATTCGATTAGGTGCGAGTACACAGGCTTGCCGTTTTTTTCTCCCATCAATTTTAAAAGAATTTAACGATACTCAATCTCCATGCCGGTTTGAGGTGAAATGTGAGGACACGCCCGAATGCATACAACTTTTGAGTGAAGGGAAAATTGACCTGGCGGTTACTTTGTCGCCGTTTAACATTCCAGAAATTGAATTCATGCCCTGTTTTAACGATGAATTAAGGGTGGTGGTTCCTCCTTCTCATCCCTGGGTCAAGACCCAAAGGATTGATTGGGATAATGCAGGGGTTGAGAATTTCATTCTCTACAATAAAGGCAGCTATACATTCCGAATTATTACTGATTACTTTGATAAAAGAGGAATTCGACTTTCCTCATTTATGGAAATTAGTAGTCCCGAAGCGAGTAAGGAATTGATAAAAGTCGGAATGGGAGTGGGAATTCTTGCCGACTGGGCAGTCGAGGAAGAGGTCCAGCGTGGAGAACTGGTCAGTCTTGCATTGGGTCCCAAAAAATTAGCCCGCACATGGGGTATTTCAGTTCGAAAAGGAAGGAAATTAAACAAAGCAGAGAGAATGTTTATGAAGATCGCCGAGGAGTCGGGTTGCCACTGGATGGTGAATCGAAAGTTATAATTGTACAATAGCCCAAGGGTTGACTTGAAGTGCAATCGTATTCTATTTAATAATGATGCGAATGTTACTGATTGGACTATTCACTCTTATGCAATTTATGACTGCATGTTCGAGTCAAAACGCATCGGTTCATCGAAGCTTTCCTTCCACTTTTGAATTGGATGTTTCAAGTGATATCTTAGAAACCTTGAATGGAAATACATTTGTTGCCCATGTAAAAGAGGTAAATCCTGTTTTTGGTCGGGCACTAGCCATTAAAGTCCGAGGGTTGAATGTAGAATCTCTTACCGACTCGGATCCACTTAAAGTAAGCAGTGCCTTTCGACAATGGCATCGGTTTCGTCGGATATTAAAAGAATCAAGTCATGTGCGAATCAGAAATTTAGAGCGCGGGAAAAATGGATTTTGGGTTTGGGCGGATGTATATCTCGATGGGAAAATTATTGCCAGTTCTTTGTAATGAAACTTGCAGGAAACTATTAATTGGATCAAAAAAGGTATATGAAAAGGAATTTATTTTACCTGCCCGTTTTTCTAAGTGTATTTTTTAGCTGCACATTAGTACTTTCACAAAGTCGTGCTCGGGATGGTGATTCTAAGAAATATCGATTATCTCCAATAGTGAAAGTATCCACTTCCAAGAACCCAACAATGGATGCGGGGAGATTGAATGTTACTCTATTAATGGACGGGAAATTACCCGAAGACGGTTGGCGCTCGACTTGGACGGCGTGGTTTAAGGTCAACCCGGTAGTGACCTTTGATTTGGGTGAAGAAAAGAGAATCGGTGTAATTAGAATATACTTCCAAGCGACCGACCGAGCGGATGAATTAGCAGAGATTAAAGTGGAGGTGAGTAAGGATGGAAAGCAATTTTTGGACTTTAACGAGTATGATGGTTTTATTACCGAAAAAGGAAAGGGTGTGTGGGCTGAGCTAGATTTACGAGCGGTGAACGCACGGTATTTTAGAATTTCCCCCCAATTTCAAGGCTGGGGTCATTTGTGGGGAGAGGTTGAATTTTGGGAAATTGCGAATTAAGGCTAGTTAACTTCCTTTTCTAAGGGTTGATGTTCATCCCAGTATTCATCAAGGCTTTGGCTTGAGGAACTGCCTTTTTTATTCAGCTTTCTATTCTCATCTCGAAGACGAAAAACCTCCCAGATAAGAAATATATTTATGATTATAGAAGTTGCCAGCACGAGGGAAATCTTGACCTTAAGTTTTGTTTTCATTGATTTCTAATGGGATCGGTAAAATATTTTGAAGATACAAAATAGGTTGGAAGGGA
>JABGUO010000048.1 GCA_018646565.1 Opitutia bacterium
AAGCTTGGCACCTGTTGGACTGAACCCTACTCTGGTTTTCCCCCAGCCTTGGCTGGCCTTGGACCATTTCAACTCCGTTAATCTGATAATCGATCCATCCTTTTTTAGTAAAACTGGATCAAACCATGAACCATGATCACTACCCGTTCCGTTCCCAGCATCTCCCAGGGTAAGATGAAGCTCTTTCCATCCGGTAACATCCACATCAAATTCATGGACTTTTTTTCCCTCAATAAAGGGGCTTTTCTGAACATCCCCTTCTTCATCATTACCAGCAGTAACTGGATCCATGCGAGGTAACGGATCAATCAAAGGCGGGTTTGAAACGGCTAACAAATCATTGGCTGCTTTTTGATCGCCGATTCTCCCAAGTCCCACGGCAGCTGCTACCTGCACCCGAGGGTTTTGATTTTTAAGGGCATCGGTAAATACTTTCACTGGTACGCCTTTAAGCTGGGTCTTTCGATCGGCAAGGGCACGCAGGGCATGCTCTGCAACCGCTGGATCTTTAGCCAATTCAAGAAGTTGGGAATGTGATTTTTCTCCAAGCAGTTGCTTTACGGTATAAATGGCTGCAATCCTTGACTTCTTGGCTTGCTTTTTGTCCATAGCGACAGCCAGTACTTCCTTACTCATCCCCCCTCTTCTCAAAATTTCCTGCTGTGCATGGAGCTGAGTCTTGGCACTTGGCGAGCTTAGCAAATTTGCCAGATCTATTTTATTTCTCTTCTTTAGCTTTGGAAACTTTTGATATTCCCAACCCTTGGGAACCACACAGGAAATATAGCCATCATCTCCACCCTTAAATCCTGATTTACCCCAACTGCCGATGAATAATCGACCTGATCCATCACAATCCACATCCGTAATCCTCCCACACTTAATAAAATCCTCCTGTTGCTGAGTAAAGGTGGGTCCATCGGGAGTTACCCTGTGAATGAACAAATGCCCCCTACCCCAGTCACACATCATGGGCACCCCAGTGAATTGTTTAGGCCAACCGGGTTCATCGAAATACATCGCACCCGTTCCCGATCCGCCACCAACATCCACAAGTGCTGGAATGATCTCCGAGGTATACCTTTTGAACAAGGTCGGATATCCGTACTGTCCGGTTTGCACCTCGTGGATAAAACGAATATTCCATCCTCCCCCGTCATTGGTGTTCCCCCGTGTAAACACATTCATGTATGGATCGATGGCGATATCGTAGATATTTCTGAGACCATGGGCAAAAGTCTCCAGTTCCGTGCCGTCAGGCCGTACCCGGATGATTCCCCCGCCATACATGGTTAATTTTGTTCCATCAGTTCCGGTTGCATCAACAAATCCAAAATCACCCACAGCAACATAGATCCATCCGTCTATTCCCATCCGAATTCCATTGGTCGTATGATCAACCCCTCGTGCCTGATTATATTTACGGGTACTGATTTCCTTTACCAAATGCTTGGGCGGACCGTCTGCTTTGCCGTCTCCATCCTTATCCTCCAAAACAGAAAGAAACATTCCCTCAAACTTCTTCTCGTCTCCCCACTTTGTATGTAAAACATATAGTTTGTCTGCAACTGATACCATTCCCCTCGGATTATCAATTTTCGCATACACGGTATGACCATCCGAAACGCCATCATTGTCCTGATCGGTAAGACGAAGAATTCTTCCAAAGCCTGCACCCTTACCGAGAGAACCTATCTGATCAATCCCCGCGTACACTTCGCCAGTGGGAGCGACGCATAGACAGGCGACACAAGGCGTAAGTTCTTTGGAAGAAAATAAAGTGGCTTCCAATTCATCAGGGACTCCTAGGCGGGAAGGATTTCCAAAAGTGAAAATCGAAGATGTAAAAAGCAAAACAGCAGAAATATATTTCATGGGATTTCAGCTTACAGCAATCTTCCCTCTGATCAATCAACTTGCATCGAGATAGATGGAAAATTCTAAACACCCTAGAACTGAAAAACCCAATCAAGTTTGGCTATTGCCTCAGTTTATAATGTTCGAAAATTTCGTAATTCACCATCTATTACTGGTGAATTCAAAACCTTTTCAACATGAAGGTCAGTTAATTCATCTGTCCCTAAGAAAAGACTATTAGAATATAAGACAAAAAGTAATAATTTCACAATCTAGAAGAGAACAGGAAATAGCTCCCTAATAGCATTATAATTAAATCTAGATATGATATAAAGATTAGTATCTAATTAAAAAAATTACCTCTGCTTTTTCTTTTTTCTTTTAACTTCATCCTCCTTCGAACCCTTGTTGCCTGGTTCACTCTTTTTACCTTTACCTTCCTTGCCTTTCTTTCCCTTAGAAACTACAGTTGGATCATAAGATGGATTAGGACCCGAAGGAACGGCAGCACCAGTTTTTTTCAACCATGCAAATAGCTCATTTTCCATTCGTTGCTTCTCTACAACCTTGGAACTAGCAAGATCATTCTTCTCATTGGGGTCTTTTTCAAGATCGTAAAGTTCAGATCTCTTATCTTCAAAGAAGTATATCAGCTTATATCTTCCGTTACGGATCACGCTGGAGGGCTCTCCTTTCCCAATATAACAAGGAAAGTGCCAAAAAACATTACCCCGATTAATGGAGGGGTTTCCTCGTAAATGGGGTACTAGGCTAATTCCATCAGGTTTGTGAGATGGATCATGACTCAATCCGGTAAGTTCGATAATAGTAGGATAAAAATCCATCCCAAGAATAATTTCAGAACAGGAATCAGAACTTTTCTTCACACCATATCCCCAGGCAGCGGCGGGAACTTTTATTCCGCCTTCATAGAGAGAGCCTTTACTTCCATTAAGGGGAGATATGCGAGAAGGAATACCCCCATTGTCAGAGGTAAAGAAAATAGTTG
>JABGUO010000049.1 GCA_018646565.1 Opitutia bacterium
AGTTTGTGGGTCTGCGACAGTTGGAATAACCGAGTACTTACCTTAAGCAATTACTAATAATGAAATCGATCTCCAAAATTCTAATCATTTACCTTCTCCATTCATTTTTTACACAAGCTTCGGATCTACCTAATATTTTATGGATCACAAGTGAGGATAATGGACCGCACCTCGGATGCTACGGTGATAAATATGCAGATACGCCAAACTTGGATGCCCTTGCCGCGAAGGGAGTGATCTATAGCCGGGCGATCTCCAACGCACCAGTTTGTGCACCCGCCCGAACCACTATTATTGCTGGAATGTACCCCCCCTCTACCGGGTCCGAACACATGCGAAGTATGGTCAAACTTCCATCTGAATTCAAAATGTACCCTTCCTACCTCCAAGATCTTGGATATTATTGCACAAATAATTCCAAGGAAGATTACAACTTGCTGAAAGAGGGAGAAGTGTGGAACGAAAGTGGTCGAAAGGGAGACTGGAAAAATCGCCCCAAAAAAGACCAACCCTTCTTTTCTATTTTTAATTTCACGATTTCCCATGAGAGCAAAATTCGCTCTCGCCCACACACTCAAATTCACGACCCTGCTAAAGTTCGTATTCCAGCCTACCATCCCGATCATCCCGAAGTTCGCAAGGACTGGGCACAATATTACGATAAAATCACAGAAATGGACAAAATGGTGGGAGCTAAACTCAAGCAACTCAAAGACGATGACCTCGATAAGGAGACCATTGTGTTTTACTACGGCGATCACGGATCAGGCATGCCAAGAAGCAAGAGATGGCCTTTTTTCTCGGGACTCAATGTTCCGCTGATCGTACATGTACCAGAAAAATGGAAACATCTTGCATCTTCAGATTATAAGGTGGGAGGAAGTATTAATCGAAGGGTTGGATTCGTTGATCTCGCCCCCACTCTTCTGAGTATAGCAGGAAAAAAACCTCCCGCTCACATGCAGGGACATGCCTTTATGGGAAAACATGAAGCAGCCGTGCAGGAATATGCGTATGGATTCCGTGGTCGTATGGACGAACGTTATGATATGGTTCGATCCGTTGTCGGTGAACGCTATATCTACATCCGTAATTATATGCCCCATAAACCATATGGGCAGCATGTATCTTACATGTTTCAGACCACAACGACCCAGGTTTGGAAAAAACTTTTTGATGAAGGAAAATTAAATCAGGCGCAAAGCCAATTTTGGAAAACAAAGCCAGCCGAAGAACTTTACGACTTACAAAATGATCCGGATGAGGTCATCAATTTAGCAAAATCCAAAAAACATACTAATATTCTCAAAAAGATGCGATCAGCTCACCTTTCCCATATTCGAAAAATCCGGGACATTGGCTTTCTTCCCGAAGGAGAAATTCATGCACGGGCGAAAGGATCTACTCCCTATGAAATTGCCCGTAATTCTAAAAAATATCCTTTTGAAAAAATTTTAGCGGCTGCCGAACTCGCCACATCCTTAAAGAAGAACGATCTTCCGAAAATTGCTCATCTGCTTAAGGATAATGACTCTGCAGTTCGATACTGGGGTGCCATTGGAATTCTCTCTCATAAAAAAGCAGGAACCAGGGCATATACTAAAGAACTCATGAATGCACTGAATGATAAATCGCCCTATGTTCAGGCAACTGCAGCTGAAGCCCTTGGCCAATTTGGTTCTAAGAATGAACAGATTCTTGCCGTTAAAACCTTGGGCAAACTAGCAGACCCTATCAAGAATGGATGTTTTCCTTCGATGTTGGCAATGAATGCGATTGACCATCTAGACAATAAAGCGAAATCGCTCCTCTCCCTAATCAAATCAATGCCCCGCACCCCGGAAGGAGTGGATAAACGCTTTCAGGGTTATGTTGGTCGCCTCGTTGACACTACGGTTATGCAACTTGAAGGAAAATAATATGTTTTGCTCAAAACTTATTCCGTTTGTCGCCCTCCTTACCGTACCATTTGCATTTGCAAAGACTAATATTGTTTTCATCATGGCCGACGATCTTGGCTATGGTGACCTTGGTTGCTTTGGCCAAGAACTTATCAAGACTCCAGAACTCGACAAAATGGCCAAGGAGGGATTGAAATTTACCCGCTTTTATGCCGGATCCACAGTATGTGCACCATCAAGAAGCGTCTTAATGACTGGTCAGCACATGG
>JABGUO010000050.1 GCA_018646565.1 Opitutia bacterium
CAGAGAAAGAGAAGAACGGATGTTTTACTGGAAACGGAAATAACCTTTTCTTAACGGTTCCAATCTTTTGCAGGTAAGCTATGAGGCTTGAGGATCTCTAATCCCGACCAGATTTTATAGGTATCTTTTTTATCCTTACCTTGAGTAAAGGGACCGAATTGGTCGTCTTTGTTATTGATGCGGTTTTTACCAAAAAAATCCTTTTCCATTACATAGGGACTAGGGAGACTTCCCTCTAAGGTTTTCCTGAGGTTAAGAATAGCCATTTCCTGCTTTTCCTCGTCGTAACTAATTTTGGAAGTTGGGGATAAAAAACTGTTCAGGTCATTTTTCTTACCTCTGTTTTTCCAGAAAGTTTTCCACTCATCCATATTCATAGAGACTTTATTTTTTAGTTTCATCCATTCGGTAGGAGTCTTACCGTATCCAAGGTCTTTAACCATTAAGTCTTGAAAAGCATCTTGCTTCCATGGATAGGGCACATCGCTTTTATTGCTTATTAGAAAGTTTCTGTCGTCCTCATTGAATCCATAATTATTGAAATCAAATCTTTGCAGACCGCTTAAAAACTCAGGGTAATTGGTTTCGATCTTTGTTAATCTACCCACAAATAAATTATGAAAAAAGCTGTGATTTGCGGTACTTGCCCGGTGGCTTACTTGTTGAATGCGAACCAATTGACCACCGCTTGATGGGCTGGAAGAATCAGAAATTAAATTGTGGGAGAAGGTGGCTCCGGAGGCATCATGTATGTAAACTGCATCCATCTGGTTTTCAAAAATCAGATTGTGATCAACCCATAATTGATCGAACTTATAATTACTCATTTCCAGAAATATGCCATGTGTGCCGTTATGGTGAATGATGTTTCGGTTGATGCGACTTCCGGGAAACTCATTATCCAGCCAGATTCCTGGAGAATATGAATTGCGGGCAATATAGTTTCCCTCAATTCGTCCATTTTTTAAATGGTGACATTTAATACCCCCATGCTCCCATCTTTTTTTACCAAAAAAGTTCAGGGTATTATTTCGGAGGATCACATTGTTACGAATGATCAGATTTTTGGATCCGTAACTTAGAATTCCTGCAGATCCGTTATCGATGAAATAATTTCCTTCAATCAGGTTATCATGTGAATATCCATTGTAGGGAGTATTCCCATCGACTCTTCCACAATCAATCGCGATGGTTTTGGCATAGCGAACGAGATTATTCCGAATAATCCAATGGTAGCCAGCTTCCAGTCCAATTGCACCTTTCTGAGCATATTTATCTTCTTTCCAAAAATTGGTGGGATATTGGTTGCCGCAATGCTCAAAAATAAAGCCTTCTACTACAATGTGCCCGAGACCTCTCTGAACCGGAGCAAAAAGCCTCCTTCGGGTAGTGATTTCTATGTTTTGTTCTTCAGGAATTAAGCCGCCAAAATGAATCCATATTCTTTCGGTTTTTTGATCATACCACCATGCTTTTGAAGCCAGTTCTTCTTGCAATGGAACTTCCATCCATGGGAGATCATTTACAATGATTTGCCCACAAGTGTAAGCAATATCATCGTCGGTTTCACCAAATCGGTTATCTCCTTCTTCTTTACGCTCAGCTTCCTTTTTTCCTTCTCTGCGATATGGAGTGGAAGAAAGTAACACTTTGAAAGGATTGTAATGATCGAGGTATTCGAAACTTCGGTCATCAAAAAGATGATCATCAGGCTTGGCTGAGTAAATTCCTTTCCCTTCTTTTCTCCACTTGGGTTTCCAGGTTTCAGAACCCTTAATCAATACTCGTTTCCCATTTTCTGCCCGATAGGTAATAGGCATCTCAGGCAGTCCTCCTCTCATTGGAGTTATTCGTTCCCGATAGACTCCTCCTTGGACCAATACTGTATCACCCGGTTGTGCCCGCCTTGCTCCTGATGAAATAGTCTGGATTGGTTTTTCAAAGGTGCCAGAATTGGCATCGTTACCCTGTGGGGAGACCACATAAGTGCGGGCATCTAGGTGACTAATGGTCGCCCATACAATGATCCAAAACCTAGTGATTTTCATTCGCAACCTATGATCAAATCAAATCAATCAACCTTGCAAGGTCTAAGAATCGAGGGAAGAAAAAGATACTCAGTCTTCCTGTGTTTTAGCGTTCTGAAAAAAGGAGTTCTCGTTTTCTCGCTCAATTTGCAAAAGAGCACTGTCCACGATTTCAAAAGCAGATTCAATGCTTTGATCCACATAGCTGAGGTACCACTCGTCTTTTTCTTGGTCAAATACCGGATAGCCCACAAGTTCAAGCAGTTGAAACGTTCGGGGGTCAAAATTATCCACTTCCACTTCATAAACCAGGGAAGGTTGGTCATCCAGTTGGCTGGATGGATCATTGGGTTGGTTGATTTCGAGCATCACCCGGTAGGGCATCGATGAATTTTGGTCTTTGGGCAGGATGTAATCTGATGGATCGAAGGAACCATTTGCAGTAGCATCTGAAATCGCATCGATTGATTCATCCAGGGACAACTGTTTTTCCTCTGCATCTTTTATCGCTTTTTCCCAACCTCCCACTTTGAATGCCCAATAAGGTAATTCTTCCCGGCTTTTGTTATGGTCAGATGAAAAGAGGGTTTTGATATGATAAAGGGACTGGTTTTCCAGCCAGATTGCTAAATGAGGAGGATTTTGAGCATCATAGCTGGGACCTGTCCGCACATCCAAGAGTAATTTATAACCAGGGTCGGGAGAGTACTGGTAGGTTAGGCCTTCATCTTTTATCTTAAACATATCCTGGGCGGGTCCAAGATTGCCGCTTAGACCAAGAATCGCCTTAATCGGGGCAGGTTGGTAGTAAAAGAGTGCGGTGGATAATGCGACAATCAGGCCAACTCCCAGTGAGGTGCCATGCTTAAAGTACTTTTTGAGCGGAACCATATTATTGAAGATATGCCCAACAACCACTCCGATAAAAAGGAAGCCAGATAGGGCGTGTAGGCCGATAATTTCGATGGAGAATGGCTGCGAAAAGGCATAAATGCCCGACGACGCCATGACCAAAAAGAGCAGGGCATTGAAGAGAGATATGATCCGTCTTCTTTTCAAGCTTTCTTAAGACTTGGTTGGTACGATTGCCCCATGTTCGCGTAACAGGGAGTAAATATCATCCAATGGAACTTCTTTGGGGGTTATTGAAGACTTTGCGGCGAGCACTGCAGTGCAGGCTGCTGCTTGCCCCATTCCCATACAGGATGCCTGTACCCGTGCTGCAGAATTGGCATAGCGGTCACTGGATAGGCAACGGCCTGCAACCATTAAATTCTTCGCCCCTTTTGGAATAAGCGAGCCTCTTGGAATGGTTGGTACGACTCCTCTCTTTAGGTGCTTGGGTACCACACCATCCTTTGTGTGTAAGTCGATAGGGTAGAAAGAATAACACAGGGCATCATCAAATATTCTGCCATTCTGGTAGTCATTAACGGTAATGGTGGTCTCCCCTTCGATCCTAAATGTTTCACGGGTTGCGGTTTCGTTCATCATTCTGTCAATGCTGGCATTCTTACCTCCGGGTATGGTTTTGAGGAACTTGAGCATCCGTAGTACCGATTTTCTGCCAGCTAGGTTGGTTTGGGTCTGGGTGGCCGCATCAGTTGAATCGGCTCCGAAGATATGATTCACATTTCCTCTGGTGCTGCGGATGGGTTGCATCACATTGCCGCTCCAGGTATCTCCTTTCTGTAGGCGGCCTTCCTTGATTGCTTTGTCGTACATTTGCTGGATTTGCTTGGCGTTCTTATTTACCATTGCCATATCCAAACCCTTGTAAATTACTACATGGGAGCCGGGCTGTCGTTCGTCTCCACGCAAACGCTCAAATCCTAGCATCCCGACCACGGTGGCATTTCCACTGCAGTCTATAATTTGTTTGCAACGCAATTGATAGCTGACTCCTTGCCCTCGCACATCCACCATCCATCCCTCGGGGATTTGGGTGACCTTTTCAGGGAATTGGTAGTAAGCGAGGGATACGCCTGCATCTAGGCAGGATTCTTCAGCAAGAAGGGAATACAACTGTCCATTTAATTGAACATGATTGGGCACATGTGACCGATGATTTATGGTGAAATCCTGAAGCTTGCGACCATCGATTTCCACAGATTTTTTGACCAGATCCCAACCGATTCCGGAAATGACCTGCTTGCCCCAGGCATGAAAAAGTCCAGGGAAGCAAACACCACCGGTAGTTGTGGTTCCTCCCAGTTGTGAATTTCTTTCAAGCAGGACAGTCTTGGCTCCCAGACGACCGGCTTGGATGGCCGCCACATGTCCGGCCGATCCACCACCGACAACCAGAACATCTACATCAATAATTGAAGTAATAGGGTTTGATTCAGGTGGGTTCTTGGCACTGGCTTTACAGACTAGACCAGAGGAAGCGAGGATCGCGGTTCCTGCAACTTTCGATTTAATAAAATTTCGTCGATTCATAATTTGATAAATTTAATCCAACTTTTGGGTTTATTGCTATCAATTAAAGCCCGTAAACCATGCAATTCAAAATCACAGACTGATAATGATTCAGTTGATATATATGATTTAATGAAGTCAAAATATTTAGTCATCAGCGACTAAGTAAAAATAGTCTAGTTGCTTACAATAATAAGAAATCAGCCGTAATTATAAATTATTTTCTGTTGAAAAGACGCGTTGGTATGCCGTGCTAGTATTAATTTCTATTACGCCGTCTACTTCTTCACAAAAACGGACGACTAGATCCATTTGCTCCACTTTTTTCATACCCTCCTTTTGCCCCATTACCA
>JABGUO010000051.1 GCA_018646565.1 Opitutia bacterium
AAAAGAAAAGCGCTATTTAAAAGATGTGTATTAGTTTCAATAATTATATAACCAAGTTTTCTCAACTCTTATTTCTAGCACTAGTAAATGTGATTTAAGTTTGCCATTTATTGATAATCAATTATCGATAAGGCGATGTTTTTTTCCAGACCTTTCTTTATTTCACTAACGTTAGTTACCGCAGTTATAACTCGATCTTTAATATTTGGTGAAGCGGGAGCCCTTTATCCAATGGAGGTTTCCGCCCTTCGATTAGAGACTTCTTCTAAGAATTTAACTGCTAGGATACAAGTCATTGATCAAACTGATATCAAGCAGTCTGGTGCGGTTGATTTAGTCGAATTGTTGAGACGGGAAGCAAACCTCCAGGTACGATCAACCTCTGGGAATTCTGCTAGATCTACTGTTTCAATGGGTGGGTTTGGAGAAAATGGAGGACTTCGGACTTTGGTTCTTTTAGATGGTCATCGATTAAATGCGATCGATATGTCAGCGATCAATTGGTATTCCATACCTCTCGCGCTAGTGGAGTCAATCGAGGTGATTAGGGGCGGGCAGTCCGGTACTTTCGGTAATCATGGGGTAGGTGGGGTAATCAAAATAAATACCAAGCTTCCTAATTTAGAACCCACGGGTTCCTTGGAAGCTAGTGCTGGTAGTTTCGATACATTCAACGCAAGAGGTACTTATTCACAAAGGATTGGTGGTATTGGATTAACGATTTTTGGGGATCGTGCTGAATCGGATGGATACAGGGTAAATGGTGACCATAAGACAGACGCTGGTGGATTAAGACTAGACTGGGGAAGCGAATCCGATTTCAGGGGTTATTTATCATGGAGTTTATCAAATACCGTTTTTGGTTTTCCGGGAGATTTGAATGCTAGTGCTTTGCTGGCGGACCGGAGACAAACTACCGATCCCAACAATCGAGGGGAGGAACATTCTTCCCTTGCTCGCATTGGGCTCTCTTACGAGATTAATAATGAGTGGAGTTTTGAAAATAGATTAGGATATCAAGATCGTGACATAACAGCGGATATGGCGAGTATGTTTTACCTCGCCGAAACGAATTACGAAACTTTTTCCTACAGTCCGGCATTGCATTATAACTTCAATGCAGTCGATTGGATGTTTGGCTTGGATTTCAACAAGGATAAGTTGGATATAAATACGAATTATGGAGATTCAGCCTATGAAAGGCTCTCATCAGCCTTTTTTACTTCGACAGGATTACAACTTACAGATCAATGGAACTTGAATGGGAACTTCAGGATAGAGAGGGCAGAAAATTCTGGAGTTGATTCAGGGACCCAGTTGAATGAAGTAAATAAGGACGAATGGGCAGGGGGTATTGGTTTAATTCGTCAGTTTGGAGACAAGAATAGAGTCTATGGAACTATTCGTCATTTTTATCGTTACGCAGCGACGGATGAATATGCTTATTCAATCAGTAAAGACTTGGAGTCCGAAAACGGATATGAGGTCGAGCTAGGAATAGATTGGAATATAAACCAAATTTTTTTAAGCGGTCGAATCTTCCGGCAATGGATGGAGGATGAAATTGTTTATGATCCGCTCGTACCTGCTGTTCCGTTTAATGGTGCGAATGTGAATTTACCTAAAAATCGTCGAATCGGTCTAGATCTCTCCTTGGATTGGCAGATTAGCGAGTCGATCCGTTCAGGTGTAAGCTATGAATATGTCAGAGCTACATTCGAAGAAGGTAACTATCCAGGCGGAAGCTACTCAGGATCAAAAGTACCATTGGTTCCTGAAGGTTTAGTTAGGTTATTTCTTGAACTGAAACCTGTTGATTCATTATTATTGAGTTTGGGTGGATCGTATGTGGGAGAAAGCTTTCGGGGGAGTGATTTTTCAAACACTGAGGACAAAATGGATGATTATTGGCTATATGATCTGGGCATAAATTATGAATTGTCAGAAAGTGCTACTCTTTTCGGGAGCGTGGAGAACTTACTTGATGAAGAGTACTTATCTACCGCTTTTGGATCAGGTTTATATCCTGGGGAGGGTAGAAAGATTAGAGTAGGTTTGCGATACTTGTTCTAGGCTTTTTTTAGCCGCACTCCGGGCAAACACCATACAACATAACCTCGAAGCCCTGAACTGTGTATCCACTTGGAGCTTTCGCTGGTGGGTTATCTTCCGTGGTATCATCTAACGCGAAAAGTTTATCACAGGAACGGCAGGAAAAGTGGACCTTGTCCTTTCCGTCCGCCCATTCATAGCGGGGGGGCTGTCCAGGGTAGTCCACTCCTACCACTTGGTTTCCTTCGGAT
>JABGUO010000359.1 GCA_018646565.1 Opitutia bacterium
CTATCCGCTGCATCTAACCAAAGAGTCAGACCATCTACATCTTTAGAAAATAATCCTCCAGGTGAAGCTTTTCCACCCGAGTTTGCAGTTATATTTTCATTAGTGACGCTGTCGTGGTTTACAAATGTGCTCGTTCCTTCAATGAAGACTCGTCCACCCCCTCCGGCTGCGGGACCAACACCTCCTCCGTCCGTTGATTGTGAATTTCCTCCACTCGAGACAAAAGATGCCCCTGGTCCGCCATCCGCAGTAATGGAAACGCCAGCATTAATGACTAGGTTATTACCCTTTAAATAAACTGCTCCTCCGGAACCACTACCGCCAGCCAATGACGCATCATTAACAGGTGCCGTTCCACCAATTCCACCATTTGCAATAATATTACCATCAATGGTCAGGGTTCCAGAAGCCACAATTTTAATCGCACCGCCACCGGCACCTCCTGCACGGTTTTGTCCGGCACCTCCTCCGGAACCACCAAGAAAGGCATCCATTGCCAAGGTTCCATAAACACCTCCTGAGATTGAGTGTGCTCCCTGTGAATCTGTACCCCCACTTCCTTCCGGGCGTCCTCCTGACCCTCCGTAACTTCCACCACCCGGAGCATTTCCGGCCACTAATCCACTTCCGGTAAGAGTTCCGCCTTTAAACCGAGAACCACCAGAATTGAAGGGACTTGTACCCACTAAATGGGCGGGGCCACTTCCATGTGCGTAGCTCAAATCACCATTTCCATTATTATAAATGGAGGATGCCTCGCTTGCTGAAAGCACAATCCCGTAAACCCTGAAATCATCCAGATACTGGGCAAATCTTTGATCGTTGCCACTGTAACTGCCAATATCTCTAATATTATTCCCTTTGGATCCAGTGAGTTGCCCCACGAAAGTGCCATCGATGTAAAACTTTGTGTAGGTCCCGTCAAAAGTGGCAATCAAGTGCTGCCATGTGCCAGCAGATGCACTAGCGGGCAGGTCATAACCTGAATCAACCCAACCGGAGTGGGTACCCAAGCTATCGTTGCTGGTTGCGAGGATAACCTGGTGGTTGGCATTACTGCCCCGGGTCAAGGTTCTCCATCTGCCAACAGGTGCATACAGATCGCGAAACCATGTGGAAAGCGAATAGTCGTTTGATGCGCTGTTGGGACCAACATAGATTGGTGTATCTATTTTGGCACAGGCCCTGGTACTGGCTGTTGGGATATGAAGGGAAGAAGTACCCTGCTTTACAACAGCAGTAGAAAAGACCGCTCCAGATACTAATGTTGCATCCGAGCCAGCGGTTCCCAGATTTTTTGCGATACTTCCTGACGATGCATCAAAGGGGAACCACCCAAGCAGATCCTGAGCACGAACAGGGGAGATACCTCCCCCAAAACCTCCACCAAGCTGACCGGAGTTTTGAATTTGTGGTCCAATGGTGGATGCATGATCTCCATTGGCAGTTATATTTGCACTAATGGTGGCATCTCCAGCTATATCCATATGGATTGGATTTTCTCCGGTTAGATTAACTTTTACCCCGTCTCCAATCACCAACCGGTCGAAAGAGAACTTGGCCACTTTATATTGAACTGTATTTTGATTGGTATCCGTCCAGGATGGAGTTTCCAAAACACCGTTTCCTCTGGTTCCATCGCTGGCAGTCCAATAAGGGGTCGGTCCATTAGTGTTAAAGGTTAATGTACCCGAACTTAGATCCAACGCGCTTTCGGAAACGAAGGATGCAGTTGCATCTGACCAGTCTGTACCCAGTGAATTGCTGGCTTTTATTCTGTAGTAATATGTGTTGTCTTTAACCAGATTGGTTAAATCGACGCTATTTTCGAAAAGCGATTTGGGATCGCTGATGGAAGAAACTTTATAAGTATGGGTATTCGCAAGGGTTCCACTTAAGCCCCATTTATTGGCCAGGTAACCTTCCACCTTATCTGCCTCCTCATCGGTTAGGGAAGTGGAGAAGCACATCGCTTCGGCAAGATCCATATCCATACTCCAACCGGTGATATCTCCAATTTTCCAGTTTGAATGTGGTCCCAGATTATTATCATTTACCACGATTCGTAAAATCATGTATGCGTTTATTGTTTCGAGGTCAAAATTGCTCGAAGTAATTGAATCCCCGTCTTTCCATACATTGACCGGTAATTTGTTGCTGTGGAAATATTTTTGATTTCGCTCGAAGAGGTAATTACTGTCTCTTCCCGATCCGTGTCCTATTATTCCTCCGTAATCGCTCCAATTTTCGCTTGGACTACGGACAACATAGAAATGTTCCTTCACCTTGAATGTTCCGTTTATATTCATTTCCTCATCACCTGTTCCCCCATTCGCTGCCCCGCTTCGAAATTGAACGACTGGCATACCATTGGGTCCATCGGTTGAACTAAAGGCTGGGTCTCCGGTTGAAGTAGTGGCATGCCTACCATTGCCACTTTTATCATTCCAGGTGGTTACATTGGCAGAACTCAGGGATAGGGTGGAGGAATCACTGGCATCATACCAAAGTGCAAATTTGGGTGCGATCTTACCTATATTTACCTCATTATCCCAGGTGTTTGAATTTTCACCGCCGTCGCTTGAACCCCAGTATAAAGTAAGATCTATACCCGTCCGTGTATCTTCATAAGGTCCCATATTTGCCCATGGATGGTTCAGGGGAAGATTGCTCACCATACCCCATTTGTGTGCGAGGTA